>JBAVNY010000683.1:0-1844 GCA_049691535.1 Candidatus Acidiferrum sp. | reverse complement strand
TGGCCGAGACGGCGAACGACGCAGCGAACGACGCCAAGTGAATCCTGGTCCTTTGGATTTTGAAGGAAGAACGGACCTCCGTTCGTTTCGCAGTCATCTGCGATTGGTTCGAATGCGGCTCTGGAATCCTGGCTGTTGATATCTCTTAGCGCGGTGGCTTTTTCCCCTACGTTCTTCTCTCGTTTTCTGCGGGTTGGAACCTATTAGGTTAAGATAACGCCGCACTCTCGAAACGGCGGATCTTTCGAATGTTCAAGATGTTGCGGTACTACTGGATGGCCGCAAAAGGCTACCGGCTGCATCCCTGGGACAGCCCGTACCTCCGCTGGCGATTTGAGACCTTTCTCGGCCCGCAAGCCTCGGATATGACCGCCGGGAAGTTCTTTCGTTTGAGTTGGAAATATCGGAATCAGATGGAGCACTTTCTCGACTGGGCAGAGGAGCGCCGGCGAGAACAGCGCCGGCACTAGCCTACTGCCCGACTTGAGAGCCCCCTCGACGCAGCCTCATGCATTGTTTCGGCGACGAGCCGAGTTCTCATTCGACATTAGTTGACTAATGGAGTATAATAACATCCAGTTACATCAGATGCCTCGCCTGGTAAGGCATCAGCTAAGTCTTTAGTTTCATAGGCAAAAGTTTTGCGTCCTTCTAAGCCATTTAGAATCAGGTCACTGCGCCAAACCGCAGCCTTATGTTCTTTGTTTTCAAATCACTGCGCAAAATAGGCCGGGGGTGGGGTAGGGCATCCGTTGTCGTGCACGTCGGACACTTCAGCGCGGCGTATACTGTTGGCGTCGCGTAAGTGAGGGTCCGTGAACGACCTCAAGATCCTCCAGAAGACGGAAACGCTGCACGAGGCTCGTTGGTGGGAAGCGGAAGCCAACGGCCGAGCACATTGCTACCTCTGTCCGCGGCACTGCCATATCAATCCAGGCCAAGCCGGATTTTGCTTTATCCGCGTCAACCAGAACGGCAAGCTTTACAGTCTGGGTTACGGCGCCCCCGCGGCGCTGCAAGTCGATCCCATCGAAAAGAAGCCGCTCAATCATTTTCTGCCGGGTACCCGTGTGTTCAGCATGGGCACCGCGGGCTGCAACATGGGATGCTTTTTTTGCCAGAACTGGGATATCTCGAAATCGCGACACGATCAGGTGAGCTCCCAGCCGGTGCCTCCCGAAGATGTGCCGCTGCTGGCGTTGAAGTATGGATGCGACTCGATCGCCTTTACTTACAACGAGCCGACCATCTGGGGCGAATACGTGATCGACATTTGCAAAGCGGCGAAAACGCACGGGTTGAAAACCGTGATGGTCTCGAACGGATACATCACCCGCGAAGCTTTTCACGACATTTATGACCATATCGATGCCGCGAACATCGACCTGAAGGCCTTTACCGAGAACTTTTACGGGAAGATCACGCTGACGCATCTGGCGCCGGTGCTGGACACCTTACAATGGCTGAAAAATGAGACCGGTGTGTGGTTCGAGATCACCAATTTAATAATCCCTGGCCTGAATGACGACCCGGCGGAGACGCGGAAGCTTGCGGAATGGGTCTTGGGGAAACTTGGCCCGGATGTGCCGCTGCATTTCACAGCGTTTCATCCGGACTTCAAGCTGCGGGATAGGCCTCGCACGCCGCCCGAAACACTTCATGAGGCGCGGCGAATTGCTCGCGAAGTTGGTTTGCATTACGTGTATGAGGGGAACATTTACAGCGACGGTGGCAACACCGTTTGCCCGGAATGCGGCACATTGTTGGTGCGACGCTCATGGCACGACGTCCTGGAGAACCGCTTGAATGATGGCGCGTGTGGGCGTTGCGGGTATGCCATTGCC
>JBAVNY010000682.1:0-9305 GCA_049691535.1 Candidatus Acidiferrum sp. | reverse complement strand
GACGGCGTGGAGGTGATGTACCAGACCTACGCCAGCGTGGAAAAAGATATGCCGGCGATTTTGGGGGAGGTGCGGAAGGGGCCGACGTTTTTGTACGTGCAACTGGACAATCTGGATGAGGTGAAAGGCGCGTTGAAGAAGGGGGACGTGTACATGCCGGAGCGGAAGACGTTTTATGGCGCGACGGAGATTGGCGTGAAGGACGCGGCTGGACATTTCATTACGTTCGCGCAGTTTGCGCCGGCACCGTAGTTGGGTGTCATTTTGCCGAGTTGCGCAGGTGTGCTAACGTTTTTTGCTAATGAAGCGGCGCATTGGCGTGCTGTTGAGTGGTCGCGGATCGAATTTTGAGGCGCTGGCGGATAGTGTGTCTGCCGGGCGCATTCCCAACGCTGAAATTGCGATGGTGATCAGCAACAAGCCGGACGCGGCAGGACTGGAACGCGCCAAGGTTCGAGGAATACCGGCGCGGGCGATTGCTTCGCGGGGTTTGGAGCGGGAAGTTTACGACCGGCAAGTGGCCGCGGTGCTGCACGAGTATAAGGTGGAGCTGATCTGTTTGGCGGGGTACATGCGCTTACTGTCGCCTTATTTTGTGGCGGCTTTTCCGCAACGCATTTTGAATATCCATCCATCGCTGCTGCCGTCTTTCCCAGGATTGGAGTCGCAGCAACAGGCGCTGGAGTACGGCGTGAAATTTGCAGGGTGCACGGTGCACTTTGTGGATGAGAATCTGGACGCGGGGCCGATTATTCTGCAAGCGGTGGTGCCGGTGCTGGATGGAGATGATGAACACACGCTTTCGGAGCGCATTTTGAAGGAAGAACATCGCATTTACAGCGAGGCGGTTAAGATAATTCTAGAAGGAAATTACCGCATCGAAGGGCGCCGCGTGCTGCTGGGCGCCAAGTAACCTGGAAAAATGACGACAAGCAAATTCAAGCCGGTGGACGAGCAGTTGGCCTTTCTGAAGAAAGGCGTGTCGGAAATTGTTCCGGAAGCGGGGCTGCGGGCCAAGCTGGAGAAATCGTATAAGACGGGGAAACCACTGCGCGTGAAGCTGGGAGTGGACCCGACGGCGCCGGACATTCACCTGGGTCACACGGTGGTGATTCGCAAGCTGAAACATTTCCAGGAGATGGGGCACACCGCGGTCTTTCTGATTGGCGATTTCACGGCGATGGTGGGCGATCCGACCGGGCAGTCGGAAACACGGCCGCCGCTTTCGCGGGAACAGGTGAATGCCAACGCGCAAACCTATCTGGAGCAGGTGTTCAAGATTCTGGACCGGGACAAAACGGAGATCCGCTACAACAGCGAGTGGCTGGACAAGCTGTCGAGTTACGACATCGTGCGGCTGTGCGCGAAGTATCGCGTGGCACGGATGTTGGAACGCGAGGATTTCCGGAAGCGGCTGGGGGAGCAGCAGCCTATTTCGGTGCACGAATTTTTGTACCCGCTGATGGTGGCTTACGATTCGGTGGTGCTGGAAGCGGATGTCGAGCTGGGCGCGACGGAACAAAAGTTTAATTTGCTGATCGGGCGAGAAATCCAGCGGGAGTACAACCAGGAACTGCAGATTGCGGTGATGATGCCGATCCTGGTGGGGCTGGATGGGCAGCGGAAAATGTCGAAGAGCCTCGGGAATTATGTGGGGATCACCGAGGCGCCGTCTGAGATGTTTGGGAAGATGATGTCGATTCCGGTTGAATTGATGTGGTCTTACTACGAATTGGTGACGGACCGCACGCCGCAGCAAATTGCCGAGTTGAAGAAGGAAGTAGAAAGCGGTGCGCTGCATCCGATGGATGCGAAGATGAAGCTGGCGCAGGAAGTGGTTAGCGGATTTCAGGGAGCGGAGGCGGGACATAAAGCCGCTGAAAATTTTCAGCGGGTGTTCCGGGATCGCCGGGCGCCGACGGAGATGCGAGAAATCAAATTTACCCGCGGAGCGGGTGGACTGAACGGGCCTGCAGGTTTCGTGGCCGGCTCCAAGAAGTGGTCGCAGATGCTGGCATCGTTGAAAGAGGTTGAATCCGCCTCCGAGGCAGAGCGGGTGATTAAACAGGGCGGGATGGAGATCAACGGGCAGATTGTGACGGACCCAACAAGCAAGCTCGATCATGAAGCTGTCGGCGTGTATGAAATAAAGCTGGGGAAGAAGAAGTTTTTCCGGCTGGTGGTGAAGTAGTTCGAACGCCGCACGAGCGCAGCGACTTCTGCGGTAATTTAACTTAGAAAACTGGAGAGTGGTTCAATCTGCGGCGGAAGCGGAGGCGGTTTCGTGTATTTCGGAAGCGACGTAAGCGGTTTCGTGTTGCTGGGTGGTGATGACCCAGGAGGATGGGTCGGCGAGGAGGCGGCTGACGAGTTGGGTGTGCAGTGCGTGGCCGGCTTTTCTGGCTTCGACGCGCCCTAGCAGTGGCAGGCCGACAAGCGCGAGATCGCCGATCAGGTCGAGCGCTTTGTGGCGGCCGAATTCGTCGGGGAAACGCAGCGGGCCATTCATGACGCCATCTTTGGTGAGCACGATGGCATTGTCGAGAGAGCCACCGCGGATCAAGCCCATGGCGCGTAGGGGCTCGATGTCGGTTTCAAAGCAGAAAGTGCGAGCGCGAGAAAGAACGCGGCGGAAGGATTCGGCGTCGACGACCATTTCTACTTCCTGTTGACCAACTTGCGGATGCGGGAAGTCGACGTAGCAGCGGACGTGAAATTCGTCGGCAGGATAGATGCCGATGCGGCGGCCGTCTTCCACGACTTCGACCGGTTTGATTACCCTGAGAAATCGGCGGCGACGACGCAATTTGCGCAAACCGGCGCGGTCGATGAGCTGCATGAAGGGCTCAGCGGAGCCATCGAGGATGGGAATTTCGATGGCGTCGATGTCGATGAAAATGTTGTCGATGCCGCAGGAGTAGATGGCGGCTAGAAGGTGCTCGGTGGTGGAGAGCAGCACACCTTTTTTCATTAAGCTGGTCGCGTAGCTGACGCGCGCGACGTTTTGTCCTTGCGCTTCGATGTGGAAATTGTCGAGGTCGGAGCGACGAAAGACGATGCCGGTGTCTGGCGGTGCAGGCACGAGGCGCACTTTGCCGCGGACACCTGTGTGTAGACCAATGCCTTCTGTCTCCACCGGGCGGTGAATTGTGGTCTGGAACATAGACGCGGAGTTAAGTATACCAGATGTCAGGGCAGAAAAAGACAGGTTGTGCCTTACTATCAATCAGTTACCGGATGTCAGCTGTGGAACTAAAGTTCCGTTGTGTCTTTTGCGCAACAAAGAGGACGGTGGGCGTGTCTTTATCGATTTAGACGGGGTCAATGCACTGTTAATAGCTCTTGGAAAGCTATCCAACTTCCGTGGCTCCCGTCCCATCTGAATGGTATAGTTACAATTTGTATCTCTAAGTAGGGTGGTGCTGGATGAATCGTTTCACACGCTACGCGATCGTTGCCGCCTCGGTGCTGATAATCACCTGGGTGGGATTCGGCAAGGTGCTGGGACGCACCGCGAACGACAAGGCTTATAAGTCGCTGGTGGTGTACAGCGAAGTGCTGCAGAAGATCCAGCAGGACTACGTGGACGAGCCGAACATGCATCTGGTGACGGCGGGGTCGCTGCACGGATTGCTGGAGTCGCTGGATTCCGAGTCGAGCTACCTGACGCCACGGGAATATACCGAGTACAAAGAGAAGACCGGAAATCCCGGGACGGGCGAGTCTGGGCTGAACCTGAGCAAGCGGTTTGGATATGTGATTGTCACGTCGGTGCTGCCGGAAAGTCCGGCGGAGAAGGCGGGACTGCGCAGCGGCGACATTTTGGAAGCAATCGCGGGATTTACGACCCGCGAAATGTCTGTGGGACAAGCCAAGAATTTGCTGTCGGGAGCGCCCGGCACGGCGGTAAAGGTGGGCGTAATCCGGCGCGGGAAAACGCAACCCGAAGATGTGGACATTGTTCGGCAGAAGCTGGGAACGCCAAAGCTGATTGCGCAGCGAATCGATAACGAAACGCTGGCGCTGCGGTTCCCGAGTCTGGATGCGGGGCGCGCGGATGAGGTTCGCACCAAGGTGCAGGAAGCGCAAAAGCAGGGCGTGACGCACATTATTCTGGATGTGCGCGATTGCGGACGCGGGCCGGTTTCGGAAGCGATTTCCGTGGCGCGACTGTTTGTGCCGACTGGAACGCTGACGACGTTGAAGGGCCAGACGATGCAAGAGCAGGTGTTCGCGGCGGACGCCAGCAGAGTGATTTGGAAGGGTCCGGTGTCTGTGCTGATGGACGGAACTACTACCGGCGCCGGAGAAGTGCTGGCTGCGGCGATTGCCAACACGCATCGCGGGGATCTGGTGGGCGACCGGACATTTGGACTGGCGTCGGAGCAGAAATTGATTCCGATGGAAGATGGCGCCGCGCTGATCTTGACGGTTGCGAACTACTACAACGCCAGCGGCAAGGCGATAATTGAAGAAGGCGTGGCGCCCACGGAAGTGGTGCACGCGGGATTGAATCCGGCGGATGATACGGACGAAGCGGAAGATGTGCCGTCTGCAACGGGAACGCCGAAAGAGCCGGCTCCTGGGGCTCGACCATTGTCGGCGGACGATCCGGTTCTGCATCGCGCCTTGGACTTGCTGAAGAATCCTGCTGCGGCGAAAAAGGCCGCGTAAGACGTTCCACTGGTGACAATCCCCTATTTGGAAGTACGGCGAACGATCCGCCTTGCATTAATGGTGTGTCTGGCAGCGCTGACTTTGTCGTTTCAGGGCTGCGACAAGTTACGTTCGTTGCTTCATCCAGCCGCAAAGGTCCATTCCACTGCTAGGGAACATACGGCAACCAAACGCTCACCCCGGCCGCGGGTTCCGGGCGCGGCGCGGCTGGCCATCATTCTGGATGACCTTGGGAATGATCGTGAAGTGGCCGATGCCATTTTTGCTTTGCCGTATCACTTGACTATCTCGGTGCTGCCTTATCATGCGCACTCGTCGGAGATAGCGCAGGAGGCGCACCGGCGCGGGTATCAGGTGATGCTGCATCTGCCGATGGAAGCGCAGAGCGGAGAGAAGTCGGAAACGCAGGAGCTGCGGCCGGGAATGGGGCGGGCTGAGGTTTCGAAAGAGTTGGGTGAGATGCTGACGGGCGTGCCGTGGGTGATTGGGGTGAACAATCATCAGGGATCGTTGGCGACTTCGGATGCGGCGTTGATGGCGGAATTAATGCCGCTGCTGCGGGAGCGGGATTTATTTTTTATAGATAGCCGGACGGCGGCGACGACAGTGGCGTTTGATACCGCGGAGAAAGAAGATGTGCGCTGCGCGTTTCGAAATGTGCCGTTCCTGGATGATGTGCAGACGGAGAGCGCGATTCGAAAGCAATTGGAACTGGCAATTCGAGGGGCGAAGGAAAAGGGTGAGGCGATCGCGATTGGACATCCCCACGCGGAAACATTGCGGGCGCTGCGGGAAGTGTTGCCGCAGGCAGGAGCGGAGGGAGTGCAACTGGTATTCGCTTCGGAGTTAGTGCACTAAGTGCAGTCATTTGCGTCGATACGCACTGCTGAAATCGCTAAGTTTGTGTGGCAGGTGACGAGAGCTGTGATGTTGAGGTCGCGGGCTTCTTTGGGAAGAGCCACATCACGACCAGGAATTGCAGACCCATAGTTAGAAAGCAGAAGACGCTACCTTCGGGGCCGACCGAGCCGCCGGTGAGCCACTTAGGGCCGTGCAGCAGGGCGTAGGAAAGATGGCCGCGCAGGACTTCGCCACTGTCTGGAGCGGAATACAGGAAGGATTCAGCCCAGTCGAAGCTCATGTGCAGTCCCACGGCGTACCAAAGATTCCCGGTGCGTTTTAACGTGAAAGCAAAAAAGAATCCAACGATGGCGACGCTAAGCGCACCGACCCAGTCTTCCCCTCTGTTTGCCAAATGCACAAAACCAAAGCCAGCGGATAGCAGCACAGCAGCAGGCCAGAATCCGATGAGTTGGCTAAGCGCAAATTGCAAAAATCCTCGAAAGAGAAATTCTTCGTAGAGACCGACGAAGAGGAATAACAGCAAGTGGAGAAATCCCCAACGCAAAATTTCCGTACCGGAAAGAGCTAAAGGTCCGAACGAATACCCGCCGAGAGCCGCAATCAAGCCGATGAGCAGCGAAGCTTCCGCCAAGCCAAAGACGATTCCGAGACAAAATTTCTTTTGGAACATTTCGCGAAGCGGCAGGCCATAGTCGCCAACCTGGCGACGTTCGAAAACGGCCATAGCAGCGGAGAGAGCAAGGATGAATGCGAAATTCCCGGCGTCGAGCCACAACAAGGTGACTGGATCGGCGGTGCTAAACGATGGGTGAAAAATGCGGACGAGCGTGCCGACGATGGCTGGTGCGACACCGAATGCCAAGGCGAGGAATATGAGCAGGCGAGTCAGATAGCCGCCCTTGGATGGGCTTTGTGGCGGTGTGCTGATTCGGTGATCCGTGAACGCTAGCGAGGCTTCATCAGTCGCGCGTCGTTGCGAGTCTTTCTCCGGGTCGTGATCCAAGGTTGGCTCCGTGTTCTGAGCTAATACTCTATCCTGCTTTGACGCATCGAGAGCGCCCGTCTGAGGAGACTCGAGACACGAATTTGATGGCGGGCGAGTTTCACGTAAAGGTGGTATAACCCATTTCTGAACGGAAGGCAGTTAGCGTGCAATCGATCGCCGAACTCAAAGGACATCTCGTTGCAGGGCGCTTGGCGCTCGATTTTGCCAATACGGCGCCAGCCGCTCATGACCTGTCGTGGGACGAATTCGTGTCGTTCCTGACGGCGGCGCGGTTGATAACGGAAGAGCGTGCAGGGCGATTACAGCCTTTGCCGCAAACTGAGCCGAAAGCGGTGGATGCAGTGCTGCTGCGAATTTTACGGCTCAGAGAATCGCTGCGAGCGATCTTTTCGAGCGTGGTGCAGAAGAAACCATTTCCGAATGTTTGGGTGGAACCCATCAACGAGATTTTACGGATAACCGAAGGGCACGACGAGTTGGTGCATGACGGCGAGGCGTGGCGGCTGCAATTCGTGGCGCGCGAAGGCGGGCTAGAGTGGTTGCTCGCGGCGATGGCGCGATCGGCGGCAGAGCTGCTGGTGGAAGGGGCGAGCGCACCCATCCGGCGGTGTGCGAATCCGGGGTGCCGGCTGTTCTTCTACGACGATTCGCGGACGCACCGGCGGCGTTGGTGCTCGATGATGACGTGCGGGAACCGGCATAAGGTGGCGGCGTTTTTGCGGAGACACGGAAGCCGGCGAAGGAGCAGTTGAAGGCCAGGGGTGGTGGGCGCAGTTAGCCGAATAGAAGGAGGCCTATTGTTTATTGATTCGTCGCCGAGGCTTCTTCCCGATTGAGCGGTTGGTGGGCAGGACGTATGCTTGAGAGACGGTCTGAAGTCGAGCCTATTGAGGTGCTTTATGCGCCATACGATCACGATGATCGGGCGGACGTTTCCCCTAGTATTGGCAGTTAGCGCGCTGCTGGTTTTTGGCGTGTATGCGCAAGATCCCGCGGCACCTTCCGTGGCGGAAGCAGCGAGGCGGGCGCGCGAAGCGAAGCAAAGCGCGGCGAACAAGCCGGCGAAAGTAATCACCGACGATACGCTGCATCCGAATTCGAACAATGCGCCCGCTGTGCCTGCCGAATCCGGGACGCAAGCTGGGGATGCTTCTGCTTCTGGGGCACCTGGTGGCGCAAATCAGGCTGGAGCTAATGCACCGGCGGCGACTTCAAACGAGCAGACCGAGGAAAAGAAGAAAGAACTGAACTCTGTGAAGCAGCAACTGGTGGAAAAACAGAACGAGGTAGACCTGGCGCAGCGGGAACTGGCATTGGCGAATGACAATTATTATTCGAAGGCGGATTACGGGAGCGATAAGTCGGGGAAAGCGAAGCTGGACAGCATGCAGACGGATTTGAATGCCAAGAAGGACGAGTTGGCACAGATTAAGGCGAAGTTCGCGGAGTTGGGTGGCGTGGAAGAACCGACGAAAGCGCCAGTGCCGGCAGCGCCTGGACAAACGCCAGTCACCAATCCATAGAGTTTGTTGAGCTCATTGCGTTTTTCTGTTTTTCTAAATTCTAAATTCGGTGCTCATTGAGAACCTGGTGCCAGGCTAAAGCCTGGTTGTACCTACATGGCTCTTCGCGCTGCAATTTTCCACAGAATTTATTCTTGCTGTTAAGGAAGTGGGTACTTTTTCGTTGACACCTGTTCATCGAGTAGACACACTCTCTTCGTTCGCTCGGTCCACGTACCAATTTCGGCCGCCAAAGGGGGCTCGATCCCGTCGAGCTGGTGGCCACTGGGGGAGTACGTATGACATTTATGCCGGGCTCCACGGTTCAGTGTGTAAATCCTGTTTGTGAAACGCGCGGAAATTGGCTGCGGGCCGAAATTGTGGGCTCAGAGCAGTGCCCGAAGTGCGGGGAAGCGCTCCGGCACGTTCCGCCACCACTGATGCCGCGTATGCGGCTACGACCGCGAACACCTGCTCCTCGTCCACATCTCCGTCCACGCTAAGAAGACCGGCACCATTGCTACTTTGCAACGCGAAACAGACTGCGCGTGTGTGCGAATGCGTTTCGGCATTTTGGGCGGTGACTTCAGTCAATTGGGGTCTCTAAAGAAAAAAGGACCGAGCATAGCGCTTGGTCCTTTTTTGCGAAGATGTGATTTTTGTCGAGGTGTTTAGGTTTCGACCAGGCCGCGTTCGAGCATTTCTTCGTCGCTTAACCAGAGGTCCGGAATGTTGGCGGAGCCAAGGCGCAGGATGTCTTCGAGCGCGCCACGAACTTCGCGCAGTTGGAAATCCACGCCAATGCGTTCGAGCAGATCGATGAGGGCTTGAGCACCTTCGGCCAACATCGCCTTGGGGCGCACACCGGCGCGGTCGAGGCGATGATAAGTGACGATGTAGAAAGCGTTGAGCGCCGCACCGTGACGAACGATGTGCAGGAAGCCACGAGTTTTCGGCGGGCTTGGTGCGGTTTGTACGGCGTAGGCGGTTCCGGGGAGTGCGCTCATCGTGGCGTCTCCTGGGTTTCCCGCATCAACTGCACCCACTCGTACTGCCGCAATTTTCGCACTTATAGCAGGCGCCGTTAGGCACCATGAGCATGCCGCACTCGGAGCATGTTGGCGCACCCTCATGCTGGTCGCGTGGCGTGGTGCTGGCGCTGGGTTCGACCTTGCGCGGCTGCACGGACATAGGCACGTTTCCGGTCGGAAGCAGCGTACCCGCGACGACGGTTCCTTCGGCGGGAGGCATGCCAT
>JBAVNY010000681.1:0-2636 GCA_049691535.1 Candidatus Acidiferrum sp. | reverse complement strand
CGGAGACGGTTAGTGGGTCTATTTGTGTGGGTTGGTTGGGAGTTTTGGTTACTACGCCGAAGCCGCCGGAGTAGTCCCACATGGTCCAGCCGAAATTGTGTTTTTCTAAGGAGGAGCGGACGTCTTTGAGCCAGGTGGCGCGGTCTTCGGGTTTTGCGGCGTAGCGGAAGACGCCGAACTCGTTGCAGACGACGGGAACGTTCCAGTGTTGAGCCCAGGCGGCAACTTGATCGAAGTCGACATTGATGCGGGAGAGATTCCAGCGGTCGGCGCCATAGCGCATGACGAGGAGGCGATTGTAATCGTCAGGAACGGTTGCGGCGGTGGCGCGAACATTGTCGGGATCGGAAGGATAAGGAAGACCTTTGAGGTAATGCCAGGAATTTACGCCCCAGGTTGCGCCTTGATGAGTGAAGATGTGCGGCTCGTAGAAATGGAAATTGTAGATAATGTTGGTATCGCGGAGCGGCTCGAGAAAGATGAGATCATCGTCATCGGCCCAGCGAGCACCTTCGACAAGGATGGTGTTTTGCGGAGCGCCTTCGCGGATGGCGCCGACGAGGCGGATCTGGATGCCGTACCAGCGATAGCGATCGCGCATTTCGGGTTCGTTGAGAGTTTCGAAAAAAACTTTTTCGGGGTCGTAGGTGCTGAAGTGTTTGGCGAAGGCGCGCCAAAAATCGGCGAACTGTTCGACGACGTCATCTGTGGCGAGTTTTTGCTTGAAGTCTTCGTCGGGATGAATGTCGAGGACCACAGCAAGATTTTGGTCGAGGAGCATTTTGACGGCGAGATCGATTTCGGCGAGATAGTCTGCGGGAATTTGGTCGGCCTGATTGCGGTGGAAGATGGGACCGGGATTGACGCTGAGTCGAACGTGATCGAAGCCGATGGATTGGATGAGGGCGATGTCGGCGGGAGTGTTCCAGGTTTCGAAATGTTCCTTGGTGTAGCCCTTGGGGTCGTGAACCTGGGCGAACCATTCACTCATGTTGATGCCGTGACGAAGATGCTGGGCGCGGGACTTGGCCATCGAATTGTCGGGCACGGATTGCGGCTGTGCGACAGCGATGCCGGCAGAGATTACCGCTATGATAGCGAGGCGCAGCAGGTAGCTAAAAAAAGGGGCGCGATAAGTCGCGCCCCTCGTTGCACCCATCACGTTCTTTATATTTCGCACGTGTCGTAGTGGAAGATTAAAGTTTGACGGTGACAGTTTTCACCTCAGTGTAATTGGCCAGGCCGTATTCGCCGAGTTCTCGGCCGATGCCCGACTGTTTAAAGCCGCCAAACGGGGCGGCAGCGTCGAATACATCATAACAATTTACCCAGACAGTGCCGGCGCGAACACCGTCGGCAATGGCGTGGGCCTTGGTAATGTCCTGAGTCCAGACGGCGGCGGCTAGGCCGTAGAGAGATTTGTTGGCGCGCTGCACGACTTCCTCGACATCCTTGAATTTGAGGATGGACATGACCGGGCCGAAGATTTCTTCCTGAGCAATTTTCATATCGTCTTGAACATCGCCGAAAACGGTGGGCTCGATGAAATAGCCTTTATCGCCAACGCGATTGCCGCCGGCGAGGAGCTTGGCTTTTTCGGATTTGCCAGAGTCGATGTAGCTCATGACTTTGTTGAACTGATCCTGATCGACCTGCGGACCCTGCTCGGTGTTTTTGTCGAAGGGGTTGCCGACGGTGCGTTTTTTGGCGCGAGCGACGGATTTTTCGACGAATTCGTCGTAGCACTTTTCTTCGACGAAGAGGCGCGAGCCGGCGCAGCAGCATTGACCTTGATTGAAGAAGAGCGCGAAATGGGCGCCTTCGATAGCCTGGTCCATGTTGGCATCGGCGAAAACGATGTTGGGACTTTTGCCGCCGAGTTCGAGGGTGACGCGCTTGAGATTGGATTCCGCGGCAGCTTTCATGATGAGGTGCCCAACTTCGGTGGAGCCGGTGAAGGCGACCTTGTCGACGTCCATGTGACGGGCGAGTGCGGCACCTGCGGTGGGACCGTAGCCGGGAAGCAGGTTGACGACGCCATCAGGGAAACCGGCTTCCTGGATGAGTTCGGCAACGCGGAGCGCGGTGAGCGGAGTTTGTTCAGCGGGCTTCATGACCACAGTGCAACCGGTGGCGAGAGCGGGCCCGAGCTTCCAGGCTTGCATGAGCAGCGGGAAATTCCAGGGAATGATTTGGCCCACGACGCCGACGGGTTCGTGCTTGGTGTAGGTGAAGTAGCGTCCCTGGACGGGAATGGTTTTGCCCTGAATTTTGTCGGCCCATCCGGCGTAGTAGCGATAGCAGGCGATAGTGAGGGGGAGATCGGCGGCGAGTGCGACTTGATAAGGCTTGCCGTTATCGAGTGATTCAAGCTGGGCTAATTCTTCTTTATGCTTTTCGATTAGGTCGGCGAGGCGATGGAGAAGAAGTCCGCGTTGGGAGGCGGTGAGTTTTTTGCGCCACGGGCCGTTGTCGAAAGCGGCCCGCGCGGCGGCGACGGCCTTGTCGACATCGGCGGCGTCGGCTTCGGCGACCTGGGTGATGACTTCGCCGGTGGAGGGATTGATGGTGGGAAAGGTTTTGCCGGAAGCGGCGTCGACCCACTTGGTGTTGATGAAAAGTTTAGTAGCGGTGAT
>JBAVNY010000680.1:0-1515 GCA_049691535.1 Candidatus Acidiferrum sp. | reverse complement strand
GGTGTACCCCTCGTTCTATCGGCACAGTGTTACAGGACCGTTACAAACCAGTAAATTTCTGATGAATGACCGCGGGCGAGGTAGTAGGCTTCGGTGGGATTACGGTGGGATGTCACTCAAAACAAGAAACTTCTACGGCGCGCTAGTGGGACGCCTCGAGACGCGCAATCTCGTGCGGAAATAGTGTGTTTCCAGGAAAATCGCGCTGCAAATCGCAGAGCAACCGAACGGCCCGTCCTTTGTCTTTCTCGCGCACGTATGCGATCGCCAGCAGGATTCGCGCCAGAGGCGCGAGATAGTGACCGTGATCGGCTGTCATTTGCAGATCGGCCATGCCGCCCTGCTTGTCGGCGGGAAGTCCCCCTAGTCGTAGGATCCAGCGCACCGGCGCCGGCATGCTGCCGATCACATACTTGCTGAAACCAGTGGCCAGAAGCGCGTCGTAGCAGTCCGTGCAGACCGCGAGCAGCTGTTGCGCCCAGTTGGAAGCTTCCCTGGTGAAGTGCAGTGACGCAAGGTTTCGCTTTTCGATGAGCGCCGCGTAGTCGGCTTGCAGTCCTGAGGACAGCGTCAGGGCAAAGAGCCCATCGCGATCTTTGGGATCCTTGATCAACCGGGCACGAGCGAGGGTTTCCGCGCGCGTAATCGCGTCCCGGAAATGTTCACGCACAGCAGGGTCCGGCGTGGGCTTAGGCCGCCCGGCGAACGCATCGTTGTTTTCGTAGAACTGCGCCTCGAGTACGCCCAGACGGTCGAATTCGGAGAACAAGAATCCGGCCGCTTCGCTGACCGGGCCCATCGGGTCGTCAGGATGCTGATTTTGCCAGGTAGCAAATTCCTTCTGCGCACCCGCAAAGTCGAGATTGTAGAGCCCGGAGAAACCGCGGTCGAGCGGGGAAACTGCCGGGACGCTTGGCGCATCCGCAGCCCCGGCCCAGGCACACAGCGCGCAACAGGCCCACAGGACTGATACTATGCTCCACGCTGGTGCATCCAATATCTTTGCCATGCTTCCCGCTCGCGTCGATCGGCTCCGCCAGCCCGCTAACGATGACCCTATCAAGGCTGCTGACGATTTGATGACACTTCGAGGAACGGCGAAGGCCGTACAGCGTAAAACATTTGTCAATTCTGCCGGGGAGGCAAGCCCGGCCCCAGGACCAAAGACTGCATGACTGATTCGCCCTCGCGCTTCGCCCCCGGTTGGCCTGGGATTCCGCCTCGTTGGACTTCCAGCGCCAAAAGCGGAGTCGGCACGGCGCTCAACCAGCACAGCAAAGTCTGGTTCACCATCAGCCACGGCATCCTCAACGAAGTTTACTTTCCCCGCGTTGATCAGGCTTGCACGCGCGACATGGGTTTCATTGTCACCGATGGGCGCGATTTCTTTTCCGAAGAGAAGCGGCATTGTACTTTTGAAAACCGCGCTTACGAGCCCGGCATCCCCGCCTACGAATTGATCAACAGTTGCAACAGCGGACGCTACCGCATTCACAAGGAAGTCCTCACCGACCC
>JBAVNY010000679.1:0-3399 GCA_049691535.1 Candidatus Acidiferrum sp. | reverse complement strand
GTAGTCATGAAGCCGCCAATGAAACAGCTTAAAAAATCTCCGACAAATTCCGCCGCTGCATCCAAAAAGCCCGTCAAGAAGGGAGCGCGCTAACCATGGCCCCCATCACCTTTCTGGAGGCTATCCGCCAGGCGCTGTTCGAAGAAATGGCCGCTGATCCCCGCGTGGTCGTCATCGGCGAAGACGTCAGCGTCTATGGCGGCGCCTTCAAAGTCACCGAAGGTCTGCTCGAAAAATTTGGCTGGGAACGCGTCATCGATACGCCTATCAGCGAAAGCGCCATCATTGGCGCCGCCTGTGGCATGAGTTACCTCGGCCTGCGGCCCGTCGCCGAAATGCAGTTCATCGATTTCATTGCCTGCTGCTTCAATCAACTCACCAACTTCGTCGCCAAGGGTCACTATCTCTGGAACGCGCCGGCTCCGATGGTGGTGCGCGGTCCCTCCGGCGGCGGCGTGCATGGCGGCCCATTCCACTCTGCCAATCCCGAAATGTATTTCCAGCACACGCCCGGCCTGAAGATCGTCTACCCGTCCACGCCCTATGATGCCAAGGGTCTGATGAAAGCCAGCATTCGCGACAACAATCCCGTCCTCTTCTTCGAGCACAAATTCCTCTATCGCCGCATCAAGGAAGAAATTCCTGCAGACGATTACATCGTGCCCCTCGGCAAAGCCGTCGTCCGTCGTGAAGGCAAACATCTCACCATTCTTTCTTACGCCGCCATGATGCACACCTCCCTCGAAGCCGCCGACGCTCTGGCCAAAGAAGGAATCGAAGCCGAAGTCATCGACCTGCGCACCCTGCTCCCGCTCGACGAAGAAACCATTCTCCAGTCCGTCAAAAAAACCAACAAATGCCTGGTCGTTCACGAAGACACCAAAACCGGCGGAATCGCCGGCGAAATCGCCGCCATTCTCAGCGAAAAAGCCTTCCACGATCTGGATGGCCCGCTCGTCCGGGTCACCTCTCTCGACACGCCGGTGCCGTACGCGCCCACTCTCGAGGAAGCGTTTTTGCCCAATGCTCAAAAAGTGTTTACTGCCGCCAAGGAGCTTGCTCACTTTTAAGGCACCGGACCCAAGTCGTCAGTGCCTCATTGAACGCAGCCGTCCATTTTTCCTTACCTCCGGCTGCGGCTGCTCCTAGAATCACGTATTGGTAATCACCTGCGCGGGTTGAAGAACCTGGCTACCGCTGATGCCCTGCCGCGCCGCTCCCTTCTGCCAGGTTTGTTTCGGTGTCAATCCCTTGCAAGGAGGAACGATGGGGATGCGATTCGCAAACCTTTCCGCTGCCGTTATTTTATTCTCCTTAGTTTTTTCCAGTTCTAGCATGGCTGGCCCAGTGGGCGCTTCGATCTCGGGAAAAGTTACCCTCAACGGAGCTGCCGCCAAACCCAAGCCTCTTGATCTCTCCAAAGAACCGGATTGCGTCAAGATGCATGCCTCGCAGCCGTTATTCCCGGAAAATGTCGTCGTGGGTTCAGACAATGGGCTGCGCAATGTCGTGGTCTATGTTTCCGCCGGCGCGCCCTCGTCCAGTTCGCTTCCGCTGGCGCCCGCTATCTTCGACCAGAAGAACTGCCACTACCCTATTCACGTCCTCGCTTTCCGCGCCGGCCAGGAAGTCACTATCTCCAATCACGATCCCTTCTCGCACAACATCCATCCGCTGGCTAAAATCAATCGCGAGTGGAATAAAATTCAGCCTCCCGGCACACCGCCGTTCTCCTACGCCTACGATCAGGAAGAATTCATCCCTGTAAAGTGCAACATCCACCCCTGGATGCAGGGCTACTTCGCTGTCCTCAAAACTGGATTTTTTGCTGTGACCGACCAGGATGGCAGCTTCACCCTTCCCGAATTGCCGCCCGGCCATTACACCCTGACCGCTTGGCATGAAACCTATGGCACGCGCACACAGGAAGTAACCGTCAGCGGTTCGCAGGGGCAGACCGTCAATTTTTCTTTCACCGCCAAACCCTAAGACTCTTCCTGCAGGCTCGGTACGCTTCCGGAACGCTTGCTGCCCTCGCACTTTCCGTCTCCCGCCGTTTCCCTGTAAACTGGTGTGGTTGACTTCCATCCGCCGAGCGGCCCAGAGTGCCTCGGATCCCGGAAGTTGTACAGCGCAAGGAGAACACTCTCATGGCAGTTGATGTCGTTATGCCCCAGATGGGCGAAAGCATCTTTGAAGGCACCATTACCAAGTGGCTCAAAAAACCCGGCGACAAAGTCGAGCGCGACGAGCCGCTGTTCGAAATCTCCACCGACAAAGTCGACGCCGAAATTCCTTCTCCCTCTGCCGGCGTCCTGAAAGAAATCAAAATTCCCGAGGGCCAGACCGTTCCCATTCAAACCATTGTCGCGGTCATTGATGGCGGCAGCTCTCCGGCTGCTTCCGCTTCAGCTCCTGCTCCCGCTCCTGCCACGCCTGCTCCGGCTAAGCCCGCTGCTGCAGCACCGGCTCCCAGCGCACCGTCACCAGCGCCAGCCAAAGCCGCCGCGCCAACGCAGAGCGCTCCTGCCCCGGCAGCTTCCTCGTCGAGCTCTTCCGGCACGGAACGCATTCACTCCTCTCCACTGGTCCGTCGCCTCGCCAAAGAACATGGCGTCGACCTCGGTTCCATCGAGGGCACCGGTGCGGGCGGCCGCATCACCAAGCAGGACATCGAATCTGTCATCGCGGGAAACTCTCCGCAACCGCAAGCCGATGGCACTCCAGCGTCCGCAGCGGCGCCATCTGCGCCGGTCGCCGCGCGTCCCACTCCACCGCAGCCTCCTGCACCAGCTCCGGCGGCTACTTCCGGTGGTCCTGCTGCTCACGGCACACAATATATTCCGGCGCTGCAGCTCGGCGTTCCTCGCGAACGCATTTACTTCGGCAATTACGAAGTACAGCCGCTCAGCGTCATGCGCCAGAAAATCGCCGAGCACATGGTCGCCTCCAAGCACGTTTCGCCGCACGTTTACTCCGTCGACGAAATCGATATGACCAAAATCGCGGCGATTCGCGCCAAGGCTAAAGACGAATTCGAAAAGCGCTACGAAACCAAGCTCACCTACATGCCCTTCTTTGTGAAAGCCGCCGTGGCCGGCCTGCGCGCCTACCCGACGCTCAACGCCTCGCTCGATGGCACCAACATCGTGCTGCACAAGGAAATCAACATCGGCATGGCCGTGGCTCTCGATTGGGGTCTCATCGTTCCGGTCATCAAGAATGCCGACGAAAAAAATCTGCTCGGCATCCAGCGCAACCTGAATGATCTGGCCGAACGCGCCCGCAGCAAAAAACTCAAGCCGGAAGAAGTTCAGGAAGGTACTTTCTCCATAACCAACCCCGGCGTTTTCGGCGGACTCTTCGGTCTTCCGGTAATCAGCCAGCCCCACGTTGGCA
>JBAVNY010000678.1:0-1519 GCA_049691535.1 Candidatus Acidiferrum sp. | reverse complement strand
GCACGGGCTTGCACATCGATAGCGAAGCAAGGTTGATGAGACTTGCTCCACCAAAATCGACATCGCTAACTGACGACTAGGGGTATACTCTCCGGAAGTCGCCACCTCTCCTGTCCCCCTTCCGGCGGCTCCAATTCACATCCGTTCATCGAGCAGAGCAACTCAGGAACGAGCCTGAGTGGGCATTCTCGTTGGGGCATCAGCAATGGGGCGGGATTTCGATATCTTCCAGATCGCGCACATGAACCGGCTCATCTGGGTGGCGGCCGCGCCCGACTTTCAAACGGCGCGCATGCGGGTGGAGAAGTTAATGAAAACGTACGCGTCGGACTTTTTAATTTTCTCGCAAAAATGCGGGGTTCAAGTGCGTATCAAGTATGAGCGGCGGTGAAGCAAGACGCGGGGATCGAAGGGCACAGCCAGCAAGAAGGAATGGCTGTGCTACGGGGCGAAGAAAGACTCGAGTGGTTGGTGGGTGCCGGGCCGGCCCTTCGTGCCTCAGGGCACGCTGGCAGGCGGCGCTACAAAATCGGGCTGTGGCAGAGTTACTTGGCTCAGGGTGGACTGGAAGGGCGGTAGAAATTCGGGGCGTGTAGGAGGGTGTGCTAGGGCCGGTGTACGTAGCCGGCTGGCTGGCTTGTTAGTTTTGACAATGCCGCCCGGGTTCAGCCAAGGAGAGAATTGGGTGTCAGGTTGGAGCTGAGGGTTCGCTTTGCGGGCTCAGGGCACAAAAGATCACTACGGAGAATGTTCATGAACAAAACGATGGTAGCGGTGATGATGTTGGCGGGAATTTCGTTTGTGTCTGGACCGAAGGTAACGGCGCAAACGGCGAGTGCAGCGGCGGCGAGCAGTAATGGTCAGGCGGCGAGTGATCAGGACATTCAATTGTTGCGGAAGGATATCCGTTCGCGGAAAAAGCAGCTGATTGCAGCGAATTTAATTTTGACGCCGGCAGAGGCGACAAAGTTCTGGCCGGTTTATGACCAATACCAGGCCGAATATACGAAGATTGGTGACGCGAAGCTGGCGTTGATTAAGGAGTACGCGAACAACTGGGGAACGATCACCGACGACCAGGCGCTGAATTATTTGAAGAGGTCGGAGGCGATTAACGCGTCGGTGATCCAACTTCGGGCAAAGTACGTGCCGCTGGTGAACCAGGTGCTACCAGGAAAGAAGACGGCGACATTCTTTCAGATGGACCGACGAATTGAAGGGCTGATCGATGTGCAGTTGGCATCGCAGATTCCGCTGGTGCAGGATCAGCAGTAAAGAGTAAGGCAAGAGTTGTCTGATACGTTGCAAATCGCTGCCTGAACATTTGATTCTTTTATGTGTCTGGGGAGGCTTCACTCCTGAAGGGGTGAGCTACAGGTTGCCAACCGTTGCTAATGGTGTCTTCAGCACACAGGGGACACAGAGAGAAAATCTGGGGAGAGAAAAGAGAGTCCAGCTATGAGTTGATTGAGGTGGGTGTGTCTTGGATTAGGAGAGCAAGAAGCAAGAGAACTCACAG
>JBAVNY010000677.1:0-5522 GCA_049691535.1 Candidatus Acidiferrum sp. | reverse complement strand
ACTCTTCAGTCTGGAGAGGCAGCGGACAATCGAGCCGATGGCGGAGCTGTCGATGTGCGTGACATTGGTGAGATCGAAGATCACGCGGAGGTTGTTGTCGCGGATAAGGGTCTCGGTTTCCTGTTCGATCTGCCGGCAATCCGGTCCGGCATGAATGCTGCCTTTCATATCGAGAACGGTGACACCGTTCAACTGCGCTTTTTTCATGTGGATGATCACGAGAGCTGCTCCGTTCTGTGAAAGTGAAGCGGGCACGGCGATGGGCAAGTTGGCACCGTGGCTAGTCTCCTTCGAACGGAAATTGCCGGATGAGGCGCACACAGTCACCCAGGGCGTTGAACAAGGTGTTGCCCCACCCACAGGGCACAAACGAAGCCGTTTTTTGATTTACGGGTTTGTCCGCTTCGGCAAAAAAGCGCAGGCGTTGACCTGGAGGAGGCGTAGCAAATTCTTTTACCGTGATGAGAAAGACGGTCTCTCCGCTGGGCTGCCGCTTCACCATGGAGAAATGATGCAGCTGAGCAAGCTGCTCAAGCTGATTCTCCTGGACGTATATCCAATCGCTCATCACAAACTCCTGGCAAGTATCCTGAAAATGGCGAGACGGGACGAAGTATCGGAATGTTAGGTCAGTAGCGCTGGCAAGTCAACGCGGAGCAAATCTGCTGTATCTAGGCTCAGCCTTAAACAACACCGTGCATCTGCCCTCACCATCAAGCCGTGATGCCAGCCGGTTTGTGCGACAAGGGTCGCGGTCGCGCTTAAAAGCGCGCTCTAGGAATTTGACGTGGTGGCAAATGCCAGGGTGATCAGTGTTTTCTGCTCTAACTCATGGGCTTTCGCCGAGCCGGTTGCGGGGCTGGCGCTGGACGAACGCTTCACGGAACGCACACTGAGGTTCTTCGCCTGAGCGATGCGCTCAAGACGCGGCAAAACATAGAAGAGCGCGCCCATGTTGGCCGGTTCTTCCTGCACCCATACGATCTCACGTGCATTCGGATGTTCATCGATGGCCGCGGCGATTTCCGTCTTGGGCAGCGGGTAAAGCTGATCCAGAAAAAAGATGGCAGTGGAAGCATCGTTGCGACGACGGCGTGCGGCGCGCAGTTCGTGTCCGACTTTGCCGCTGGCGATCAGAATGCTTTTGGCGTCGTGAACGTCATTGTCGCGGACAAGATTCTGGAAGCGTGGCTTGGCAAAATCCTCGAGAGTCGAAGCCGCGTCGGGATGGCGAAGCATGCTCTTTGGCGTGAAGACCACCAGCGGCTTGCGCCACGGGCGAAGCGCCTGGCGGCGCAGAAGGTGAAAATATTGTGCCGCGGTAGAAGGCTGGCAGATCTGCATGTTGCCTTCAGCCGCGAGTTGCATGAAACGCTCGATGCGCGCGCTGGAATGTTCCGGACCTTGACCCTCATAGCCGTGCGGCAAAAGTAGAACCACGCCGGTGGGCAGATTCCATTTATCTTCGCTGGCGCTGATGAACTGATCGATGATGACCTGTGCGCCGTTTACGAAGTCGCCGAACTGCGCTTCCCACAAAATCAAAGCTTCAGGATAGTCGCGCGAGAAGCCGTACTCAAAACCAAGGCAAGCCGCTTCCGAGAGCGAAGAATTGTGGATCTCGCAGAACGCTTGGGTGGGCGAGAGATGGCCGATGGGCAGATATTCGTGCTCGTCTTGGGTGTCGACGAGAACCGCATGGCGCTGATTGAAGGTGCCGCGCTGCGAATCCTGGCCGGTAAGTCGCACGGGGGTGCCGTCGAGGACGAGCGAGCCGAGAGCCAGTAATTCCGCGTAACCATAATCGATAGGGCGCTTGCCGTGGCCCATCTCGGCGCGCTGCTCGAGCAGCTTCACGATTTTTGGATGCACGTGAAAGCGTTCCGGAACGCGCACCAGGCCATCGGAAATTTCGGCGACTTTATCGGCCGCGAGGCCAGTGTCGACTTCGTATTCCGGTTTGTATTTGCCGTGGTGATAAGGCGTCCAATATTCGGGCAATTTGCGAAGGTGCGGCATCTTGGTGAGCTTGCCGGCCTTGACTTGATCCTCTTCGTATTCTTTTTTGACGCGATCGACGATGGGGGTAGCCGAGATGCCTACGCGCTCGGCGTAAATCTTCCAGAGAGGCGGATGCTTCTTGATGCGTTCGTAGAGTAGGGGCTGGGTGATCGTGGGATCGTCGACTTCGCTGTGGCCATGGCGACGATAGCCGATCAGGTCGATCACCACATCGGAATTAAATTCGGCGCGATATTCGGCGGCTAGGCGGCCGATGCGTACCACGGCGTCGGCATCTTCCGCGTTCACGTGGAATACCGGTACACTTTGGCGCTTGGAAAGATCGGATGCGAAACGAGCGGAATGCTCTTGGGTGGGACGCGTGGTGAAGCCAATCAGGTTGTTGACGATGATATGGATACTGCCGCCCACCGAGTAGGCGAAGAGGTCGGCAAGATTCAGAGTTTCCGCCCAGATGCCTTGACCGGCAAACGCGGCGTCGCCGTGCATGACGACGGTCCAGACGCGGTTGCGCACTTCTTTCGAACGATCAATGTATGGGCCACGATATCCGTGACGGGTCTGCTTGGCTCGCGCGCGGCCCATTGCTACCGGGTCGACGGCTTCCAGGTGGCTGGGATTCGAGACCAGGTGAATGTTCAGCGACTTGCCTTCGGAGGTCGTGTAAGTCCCGGTCGCGCCTACGTGATATTTCACGTCACCCGCGCCGAGGACGCTGCGCGGATCCACGTCTTCGAAACCCGCGACAACTTCATACGCCGGCTTGCAAGCCGTGTGGGTCATCACATTCAAGCGCCCGCGATGGCTCATGGCCATGATGGCGTCGACGCCATCCAGTTCACCAGCGGCATCGAGGATAGAGTCAAGCAGCGGAATCAGGGAAGTGTTGCCTTCGAGAGAAAAGCGTTTGCTGCCCAGATAGCGGCTCTGCAGAACCTGTTCGAAAAGATCGCCGCGGACCAGGCGCTCGAGGATTTTCTTCTGATTGACTTCGAACTCGGGACCTTCGAAACGCTCGGCAATCCAACGGCGGCGCTCGATTTCCGGAAGATGCATGTATTCCACGCCGACTGTGCCGCAATAAAGGCGACGCGCTTCGTCGGCATATTCACCGGAAAGGCCCTGGAGATCCGGAAACTTCAGAGGCTTGAAGAGACCTAGCGGATCGAGAGTCGATTCGTAATAGCCCCAGCGTCGGAACAGGTCAAAGATACGTTCGCGCTCGGCATGACCGGCCCCATTGGGAGGCGTGGCGGACTTCTTGGATGATTTGTTTGCCTTTGCAGGCTTTTCAGGAACGAGAGTAGTACGGTTTGCCATGGTTGGTGTCTTGTCTTACAGACCTACTATTTTGCCATAGAACGGAAATCGTTACGCGCGGGCGACCAGTGGGTGTTTCCGGAGGTTTAAACCTGGCCAATTTGGGGCTTTTACAATGAGGTGGCCAGTGCAGGCTGGCGCCGAGGTTACGAGAGAATGGCGCATACTACGGTTTACCGCGCTTCGTTGGAGCAGGTCGAGCACGCATTCGCGATGGTGGTGGAGTACTACGAAGCGGTGCAGGTAGTGGTGCGCGAAGATCGCGAGACGTTTCGGAAGCAGTATTTTGCGGATGGCTCCGGAGTATGGCTGGCGACGATCGAGGATGAGATCGTCGGCTGTGTGGCGCTAAGAAGGCTAGATGGCAGGAGTGATGCAGTGGAGATTAAGCGCCTGTATGTGCGTCCGGCGTATCGAGGAAAAGGAATCGCGGACTTATTGATGAAGGCGTTGGAAGAATACGCGCGAGATTGTGGGTACGCGTGGCTGTATCTCGACACAGCTGCAGTCATGGTGGCGGCAGCGAAATTTTACGAACGGCATGGATTCCAACATTGCGGGCGGTACAACGACAATCCGCAAGCGGCGATCTTCATGCGGAAGCGGCTAAATAGAAAGTTCTAACCGCCGCAAGTCGATCGATTCTCCAACGGCTCTCGAAGATGCCAAAGTCATTTGGCTGCCGGAGCTAGTTGCTGCAGGCGCTCTTTACTGATTTTGAGGATCATGCCGGCGTTGCGATCGGCGACTTCGCTTACTTTATATTCGGCGGCCGAGCCGATAACCTGAGCGACTTCGGACGGAGTGAGCTTGTAGTCGTTCGCGAGCCAGTCGGCCATGCTGGAAGTGGCTTCGCGAAATGCCTCATCGAGAGAACCAGCCAACCCCATGGCCATGATGTGGGTGGGCGATTCCACGCGAGGACCGCGAATATGCTTTCCGGGAATCACATCCACGGTGAATTCCACATCCATGGATGTTTCGAGGGCATTGCCGGTAAGTTCGCCGTCACCCTGAGCGGCATGTCCATCGCCGACATATAGGAATGCGCCCGGCACGTTGACGGGAAGAAAGACGGTGGCGCCTTCGACGATTTCGTTGAAGTCCATGTTGCCGCCATAACGGCCGGAGTCTCCCGTGCCGGCGAAGCGCTGGCCAGGCCTGCAGCGACTGCCACACAGCCCAGCATCGGTCCTAGAGGCACAGAATAATGAGCGAGATGCTCGGCGGGTTTTTCTGGAGTGGCAATTCCCCGCTGGGCATCGAGATGCCAGCGCACCACTTTGCCGCCATCCTTCATTTTGACGGCGAGATCGCTGTCGAGAGCCCGATCCACAACTCCGTCGTCACTCATGGCCCAATTGCGATTTAGGCGCACTCGCGTGAGATGAATGACTAGCGTGTCTCCCGGTTGCGCAGTTTCCACGAAGAATGGACCGGTTTCGGGATTGCCGCCAAGCACGCGTGGGACCCCTTTTTCATCAGCGCCACCGGCATCGACGGTTGTGGTGTGGATGGTGTCGCCAGGATAGACGGTAAGGACCGGTTTATTGGCTGGCGAAAACTGTCGGTAGAAAACGGTGGGAGTGAATTCATGGCGCTGAGGACTACTCGTTTTTCGTGGCGCAGCCAATTTTGCGGTGAAAGGAACGTTCATAGGATGTGAAGGATTGGAGCCGTCGATCCAAATCACGGTGCCGGACATGGAGTCGCCCTGAACGGTTGCCGTAGTTTCTTCGGAGCCACTTTGTTCGTCCTTGGCTAGAAAATGTATGGAATTTCCGTTAACGGTTCCTTCGAGCTTGTCGCCTTCAAAGTTGCCGGTGAGCTGATCTGCTTGTTGCGTGACTTCCAAGGTCACGTTTAGTGGGGTGCCGAGATAGTCGGCGGTGATGATCCAGCGGCCGGAGAGAGGACCTTGCGTCTGAGATTGTACCTTCGGCGAATACTGTGCGCGAGCAGCTGACAAAGCACAAATTCCTACCAAGACAAGGGGCAGCAAAAGCGAGCGGCGCATAATGACCTCCTACATTTGTTTGAATGGCGAGAAGAGTTACGCAAAGGCGGGCAGCTTAGTTCATTGTTGCCAAAACGAGAAGCCTGAAGGTAAGAACCCGGTGCCGTTCAGGCAATTTGAGGGGCACGCCGGTGCCACCTAAGCACCTTTCACTGCATCAAAA
>JBAVNY010000676.1:0-9226 GCA_049691535.1 Candidatus Acidiferrum sp. | reverse complement strand
CTACTATCCTGATTGCTCATAGAACATCCACCGTGCGCGACGCCGACCAGATCGTGGTGCTCAAGGATGGGCAAATTCTCGAGCACGGCACGCATGATGATTTGTTGGCACGTGGTGGCTATTACGCGGACTTGTACCAGAAACAATTGTTGGAAGAAGAACTCGAACAGGCATGAGCAACATCCACGAAGAAGAGGCGCTAGGTAAAGCCTACGACTCGCACCTGATGAAGCGGCTGCTGGCGTACATGCGGCCGTATCGCTGGCGGGTGGCGTTTGCCTTGGCCTTGGTTGCGGTGGTCACACCGCTCGAGCTCGCCCCACCACTTCTCTTTCAGCGAACCATCGACAAGTACCTCGTCCCGGGAATGAACCAACTCATCCCCCTATCCGAAGCGTGGCGCGGCGTAATTTTTGTCAGCGTGGTTTACCTGGCGGTGCTGATTTTTGATTTCCTCGCGCAATACGTTCAGATTCGCATCATGCAGCGTGTCGGCCAGCAGACCATGTACGACATGCGCACCGAAATTTTCGGCCACCTGCAGCGCCTGCCGATGAGCTACTTCGATCGCAATCCGGTTGGGCGATTGATGACTCGCGTGACCACCGACGTTGATGCCCTGAACGATTTGTTTGCGGCTGGCGTGGTCACCATGATCAACGACTTCTTCTTGCTCGTGGTGATGGCTGGCCTGCTCTTCAAGATCGACAGCAAATTGGCTTTGGATGCGCTCGCCGTCCTGCCCTTCATTTTTCTGGTCACTATGGTGTTCCGCAAGTTTGTGCGCGACGCCAATCGCCGCATTCGCACTGCTATCGCCCGCATCAATTCCTTTCTTCAGGAATACATCTCAGGAATGGCCGTCGTGCAACTGTTCAATCGCGAGCAGAAAGCACGCGAAGAGTTTTCCCGCCGCAACAAAGACAATATGCTCGCCTGGCGCGATGCCATCCTCGCTTACGCCCTGTTTTATCCCGCGGTCGAATTCCTGAGCTTCGCCACCATCGCCCTGATCTACTGGGCTGGCGGCAGCAGGGTCCTCTCCGGCAGCATCACCCTCGGCATACTGATCGCCTTCACCATGTTTGCGCAGCGTTTCTTCCGCCCCATCCAGGACTTAAGCGAAAAATTCAACATTCTCCAGTCCGCCATGGCCGCTTCCGAACGCATTTTCAAACTACTCGATGAGCCTTTCAGCATCGAGAGCGGCCCCAATGCCATTAAGCTGGAATCGCCACGCGGCGAAATCGAATTCCGGAATGTCTGGTTTAGCTATCGCAATGTAGAAGAGCCCCATGACGAAGACTGGGTATTACGCGATGTATCCTTCCGCATCCGGCCCGGCCAGTCGTTTGCAATCGTGGGACACACTGGCGCAGGCAAGACCACGCTGATTTCTCTCTTGCTGCGTTTCTACGACATCCAGCGCGGTCAAATCCTGCTCGACGGCAAAGACATCCGGCTCCTTGATTTGCAAGATCTTCGAAAACAGTTCGGCATCGTACTCCAAGATCCGTTCCTGTTCACCGGCAGCATCGAATCCAACGTGCGCCTTGGCACACCAGGAATTTCCCGTGAAGAAGTGGAACGCGCGCTCGATCAGATCGGCCTAGGCGACTACGTTCGTTCGCTCCCAGACGGGGTGCAAACCGAAGTCAACGAACGCGGCTCAACTTTATCCGTAGGCCAGCGCCAGTTGATCAGCTTCGCGCGCGCACTGGCCCACAATCCTCGTTTCCTGATCCTGGATGAAGCGACTTCCAGTGTGGACACCAAAACCGAACTGCTCATTCGCGATGCCGTCGAACGCCTCTTGTCCGGCAGAACGGCCCTAGTCATCGCGCATCGCCTCAGCACCGTGCAACACGCCGACCGCATTCTCGTTTTCCACAAAGGCCGTTTGCGCGAGCAAGGCGCTCATCAGGAACTTTTGGCGCAGCGCGGAATTTACTATCGTCTGTATCAGTTGCAATATAAAGAACAGGAACTCGGCGAAACTCTTCCAGCGGACCGCTCCTCGGGCGCTCCCCCTTTCTCGGCTCCGCTGCCGGCGAGCGATTAATCTTCGATTACTGATGCCACCGATCTCGATCCTTCTATCCGCCGGCGAAGCGTCTGGCGACATGTATGCCGCGCGCCTCGCCAAGGCGCTGCATGAGCGCCTCGACGTGCACATCTTTGGCATGGGCGGTCCGCAAATGCGCGCCGCCGGCGTTGAAATCATCACCGACTATTCCGAAGTCGCCGTCGTCGGGATCACTGAAATCTTGAAGCACCTTCCCTCTCTGCGTCGCGCCATGGAACAAATGGTGAGCGAAGCCGAAAAGCGCCAACCCGCACTGGCGATCCTCACCGATTTTCCCGGCTTCCATCTACGACTGGCGCGCAAGTTGAAGCCTCGCGGAATTCGAAACGTGTATTACATTTGCCCGCAGTTTTGGGCCTGGCGTCCGTGGCGCGCGAATCTGGTGCGTCGCCGCTTCGTGAAAGCCTTGTGCATCTTTCCCTTTGAAGAAGAATTTTTTCGCAACGCGGGAGTGCCAACAACTTTCATCGGCCATCCCCTGGTGGGAGCAGTCCATGCGACACAAGATCGCCAGCAGTTTTGTGCCACGCACGGGCTGGATGCAACCCGCCCGATCGTCACCGTGCTTCCCGGAAGCCGCGCCGGCGAAATCGCGCATCACTTGCCAGTGCTGCAAGAAGCGGCAGTCCGCATCCACGCAAAAAAGCCAGTGCAGTTCGTGGTAGCTGCCGCGCACGGCAGCGATGTGGCGGCTCTACGTGACGGCTGGCCAAATCGCCTGACTCTGCGAATCGTGGAAGGCGAGACTTATAACGCGCTAGTGGCCGCTGATGCCGCGATAGTTTCCAGCGGCACCGCTACCGTCGAAGCCGCCTTACTCGATGTGCCGATGGTCGTGATCTACCGTGTCTCCCCGATGACCGCCGCCCTCGCCAAGCCCTTAGTTCGCACACCATTCTTCGCCATGGTCAACCTGATCGCCGGCAAAGAAGTGGTTCCCGAGTTGATGCAGGACAATTTCACTCCCGATAAAGTCGCCAGTAAGACTCTGCTGCTGCTCAACGATCCCAATGAGCG
The DNA here is from genome assembly GCA_049691535.1 of Candidatus Acidiferrum sp. Lineage (GTDB taxonomy): Bacteria > Acidobacteriota > Terriglobia > Acidiferrales > UBA7541 > Acidiferrum. Next base: position 6,123 of record JBAVNY010000676.1, on the reverse strand, counting down.
CGACCTCCTCCGCAAAGGCCTGCGTGAGATTCGCGAAAAGCTGGGCCCCCCGGGGGCTGTTGAGCGCGCCGCTGACCAGATAACTGCCCTGTTCGCCAGAGGCGCTGGCAACGCTTCGTGAGGCATTGTTATCCTATATGTAGCTCACGGTGCGTTCCTGAAAGGGCTTCAATGACGCGACGTTTTAAGACCCCAGGTTTCTCTGCGATCGCCATATTGTTTCTCTTGGCTGCTTGGTGCGCGCCCCAGCTCCGGGCACAAGCGCCGCGCCCGCCCAGCTTCCTGGCCGAGAAGTACGACGTTTCTGCCTACCTGGACACCGCCGGGCAATCCATCAACGCCATCGCCAAAATCGATTTTCGAGCTCAGGAAGTTTCCACCAACGTGCGTGTCGAGCTGCACCAGAATTTGGATGTGCGCGAAGTGAAAGGCGCCGACGGCCGCGCGCTCAATTTTCAGCGCGACAATGATAATCCGCTCTTCATCACGGTTACTTTGCCTCAGCCCGTCGCCCAAGGAAAAATCATCACGCTGACTTTCGCGTATGGCGGTCTTCTGGCTAACGAGGAAAATAGCCCGGTTCCCAATGTCCGCTTAGCCTCCATCAACAAAGATTGGGCCTATCTGCTGCTGCCTGCACGCTGGTTCCCGCTCACCAATTTTCCTGCGAACCGTTACACCGGCACATTCCGTCTGAATGTTCCCGATTCGATGGCCGTCGCTGGAACTGGCAAAGCGGAAGCTCCGCAGCCACTCTCCGCCCGCGCAGCCGCGGAAGGCAATCGCCTGATGTACACCTTCCACTGCGATAAGCCCGAGCCCCACGGCTCCTTCGTGGCGGGTCCGCTACAGTTAAATCCCAAGCAGGCCGAAGGCATCAGCGTTTCCGTCTACGCTCCTCGCTCCGAGTCCGGCAAGGCACAAGAGTTCGCCAACATTGTCGCGCACCAGGAAATTATTTTTTCCGACATGTTTGGCCCGCTGCAGGATCCCGACATCACTGTGGTCCAACTGCCCGAAGGCACGGTGCGCGATTTTGCAGCGCCCGGCGTCGTGATGCTCAGCCATCGCGCGTGGGATCCCAAGTCGAGCGATCGAACCCTCAGCCGCCTGGTCGCGTCGCAATGGTGGGGCAATGAAGTTCTGCCCGCAACGCTTGGCGATGTTTGGATCAGCGATGGTTTGGCGCGCTACTCCGAAGAACTGTACGCGGAACAGAATTTCGGCAAAGAGGCTGGCCTGCGTGCGATCGACGAATTCGCCGTTGGCGCGCTGATGTACGACAACTCGGCTCCCGTCGCGCAATCGGCTCGATTGGTTCCCTACTCCAGCGAATATCGCTCCGTGGTCATGAACAAGGGCGCGATGCTGTTTCACATGCTGCGCGTGCAGATGAGCGATGTAGCCTTCAGGTCGCTCCTCCATTCCTTCTACGCAAAATATGAAGGCAAGACCGCACGTATTGAAGATTTCGAAGGCATGGCCATCGCCGCAGCGAATGCCAGCGCCAAGCCCGGTGAAGAAGCTCCTAACCTTCAGGGCTACTTTACCCAGTGGCTAAATTCCACCGGTATTCCGGAATTCACGGTGGAGTATGTCACTTATCGCACCAGAAAAGGATTTCGCATCGTCGGCAAGGTCAAGCAGCCGCTCGATACCTTCAGCATGCCAGTGCAGTTGCGTATCGATACCGAAGGGAACCCCGAGACCAAGACCATTTATGTCACTGGACTCGACTCGGAGTTCATGGAAGAAACCTTCGGCCGCCCTAAACCCGGCGGCATCAAGATCGATCCGAACAATATGATTTTGAAAAGCACGCCGAATCTACGGGCTCGTGCCGCTATCGCTCGCGGCGAGGAACTCGCGGAGGTGGGCAAGTACTTCGATGCGGTGCAGCAATACCAAAAGGCTTTGAGCATTCAACCAAACCGTTCGCTAGCGAATTTCCGCATGGGCGAAGCCTTCTTCTACCAGAAAAATTATCAAGCCTCCGCGAATGCTTTCCGCGAGGCTCTGCAAACGGTACCCGAGCCCTCGGAAAAGTGGACGGAAGTTTGGAGTCACATTTATCTAGGCAAGGTTTTCGATCTGCTCGGCCAGCGCGAGCGCGCCCTGAATGAATACAGCAAGGCGCGGCAGACCAACGACAACACCGGGGGCGCGCAAGAGTACGTCGAAGCGTTGGTCAAGAAACCCTACACGGAGGGTGCCATTGTCGCTGTGAGCCCCGCCACGGAAGGGACTCCCGCCAACAACCCGAAGGGCAAACAAGCAGATATAGCCGCGCCATCATCCGGCGAGAAGCCGACCATGAAGAGGCCTTCTCCATTGCTAAGTCCCTCCAGCTATCATTGAGTTATTTGAAATAGGCTGCAGCTTTAGAGTCCAGTCAAGCCGGTGAGCTTTGCGTCTGGCACTCCTTTTTGTTGCACCAGGACTTGAAACCTTTCGCCCATTCCTTCCGGATAAATCAGCGTCTTGAGCTGCAGGCGTGCGCGGACCCGCTCCACTTCGTTCATCCCCTCGGTATATAAATCGGCGAATTCATTTTTCTGCCCTAACGCTAACAAAAATCCGGTTTGCGATACCAAGCCCACAGTTTCCAGGTCGTTGCGTTTGCCCCACAACTGCAAAGCCGTGAAGTTCACATGTGCTGTCAGGTCCTGCTCTCCGAGCGCGGCGTAAAAATCTCCGTTGGTTTGATGATTCCGATATGCAAGCACCGTGCCAGCCATGTGATGTTCATCGAAGAGATCGCCGGCTAGGTGCCCATAATCGATGCTTACAACGAATCCTCGCTGCAAACGCCGAGCGATCTCCATAATCCAATCGCAGCACTCCAGAGACGCTTCAGCGTGCTGGCCTTCCTGCAAAGTGATTTGTTGCGCTGCGAAATATTCGCACAGCGCACAAGTGGAAAGAGGCGCGACCATCTCGCCGAAAGTGTCACCCTCCGCCGTCACGAAGATCTCCTGAAGTTTGCCTTCTTGCTGAATCACACGATGCACCGGAAGCGCATCGAGCAATTCGTTCGAAAAAACGCATCCCGCATTCACACGCCCTGGAATCTGCACCGATGGCTGGCACTTCCCTTCCCGCACAAATGCTTGAAGATTCGCGGCGATCTGGTCGCACCTGCCCGGGGATCGCTCCACCGCCACATAGCGCATCGACTCGTAAAATTCGGGCAGCGCCGTTCGCGCAAACTCTAAAATTTGCCGCGCCAACCTCCCAGTCCCCGCTCCTGCTTCGACCAGCACAAATTCCGCGGGACGTTCCATCTGTTCCCACATTTCCGCAAATTGCCGCGCCAACAAGCGCCCGAAAATCGGGTGAACATCCACACTGGTGTAATAATCCGCAAAGCGCCGCGTTTCTGGCTGGCTATAGTAGCCATGCACCGGGTGGTACAGACACTCCCGCATGTATTCGGCAAAGGTGATCGGACCAAACCGGCGAATGCGTTCCGCAATGAGCGACGAGAGTGGGTTCAAGCGGACGCTGCTCCCGTGGGCAACTCTTTCTGTAGCTCGCGCCAAGTACGTTGGAAGGTCTCGAATGCAGCGGTATCGAACAGAACGAAGTACACCGTTACCAGCGAAGTTTGCCCTCTAAGGTGCTGCACCACTTCGCTCAACATGATTTGCGCGCATTCCTCCATTGGGAATCCAGAAACGCCAGTGCCAATCGCAGGAAACGCGATGGACTTCAGTTGGCGTTCTGCGGCTAAACGAAGCGAATGCGCAGTCGAAGTTCGCAGAGACTTGGCCGTCGTGCGAACGCCTCCCAAGCCCATACTCGCTGCGTGAATCACGTGCCGCGTTTTCAGTTTTCCCGCACCGGTGATCGCCGCATACCCGACCGGGATGCTACCAATCTCATTACACTGCCGCTGTATCTCGTCTCCACCCTTGCGATGAATCGCGCCGGCAACTCCCGCGCCAAGCATCAGATCATTGTTCGCGGCATTTACGATCGCGTCGGTATCCATTTCCGTAATGTCGCCCTGCTGAATCACAATCCGTTCAGAAAGAGAAGTCATGCAGAATATTCTAGACCATCCTGTAGCTCAGGCCTTCAGGCCTGAGGATTTCCATAACGCCGGTACACTCGCCACGGTAAGCAAAAGCAAAAGTCCTACCAAACTCACCGAACTAACCTACTTCTCGGCCTTTGTATAGTCGTAAACCCCGCGTCCTGACTTTCTACCCAGACGCCCTTCCTGCACATACTGCTGCAGCAGTGAATTAGGCCGATATTTCTCACCCAGCGTCGAATGCAGATACTCAAGAATTTTCAAGCGCACATCCAAGCCCACGAGATCCACCATCTCAAACGGGCCCATTGGATGATTCAGCCCCAGCTTAACGGCCTTATCGATATCCTCCGCCGACGCGATCCCAGCCTCCAGCATCGCGAACGCCTCGTTACCGATGAGCGCGTTGATCCGCGACGTGATAAATCCCGGTGCCTCCTGCACCACCACAAATTCCTTCTCCATGCGCTGAGCAACCGCGCAACAGGTGGCAAGCGTTTCGTCCGAGCTATAAGCAGTGCGCACGATTTCCACCAGTCTCATCTTTGGCACCGGATTAAAGAAGTGCATGCCAATGCAACGATCACGATGCAAAACAATGTCACTGAAATCACTAATGGACAGGGACGAAGTATTACTGGCGAAAATCGCATTCGGCTTGGCAAATTTATCGAAAATCGTGAACAGCTCCAACTTCATTTCCAGTTCTTCCGGAACCGCCTCAATGATCAGCTCAGCATCGCGAATAGCCTCATCCACCACATGGAGAGTTGAGATGCGTTTCAACGCAGCATCGCGCGTCGTAGCATCGACTTTTCCTCGCTTCACGCCTTCTTCAAAAGTGTCGCGTATCCAGGCCATGGCGCTGTCCAGAATAGATATGGACACATCCTCAAGGACCGTTTGGAAGCCGCCAAGCGCCGACGCGTACGCAATGCCGCGACCCATCGTTCCCGCGCCGATCACCGCGATCGTCTTCACTTCCATTCAGTTCACCAGGGGAATCGTCTTCTATTTCGCAAGCTTGCGGTAAGCAGCTTCATCAAAACCGATAATTACTTGCGCACCATTCACCAACAACGGCCGGCGAATCAAATTAGGCTCCTTGGCCATCATCTTTACCGCGTCGGCGCGGCCAGGAGGATGCTCGGCCATATTCCGCGTCCGATACAGCTCATTCCGCGTATTCAGAAAATCTTTGTGATCGCGTTTCCCGATAAGTTGCTCAAGCTCACTCTCAGACAAACGGGCCTTATCAAGATCCCGCGATGTAAATTCAACTCCCAGTTCGAGCAAGAGACCTCTTGCTTTGCGGCAGGTGCTTCAGGTCGGCTTCTGGTAGTACACAATTTTGCTCGCGGCCATTTTCTCCTCTTCGCCAGCTAACTTAGTAGCGCGGAACTTTTGGGTCGATATCCGTGGACCAGCGATCGATCCCGCCAGCCATCGATTTTGCTGACGAGACACCCTGGCTGCGCAACCAGTTCGCCACATCCAGACTGCGCATTCCGTGATGACAATAGCAGATCACCTCTTCCTCGGTATCGAGTTGCTGCAAATTCGCCGGAATACTGCCCATGGGAATCAGCTTCGCGCCCTCGATGCGGCATTGCGCATGTTCCCAAGGCTCGCGCACATCCACAATCAATAGCTTTTCACCGCGGTCTAGCCGATCCTTTACCTCCCGCGGCGTAATTTCCAGGTCGTTCATTTCCGCTCCGCTTGGATCATTGGTCTCGATGTATCAGCCCGCTTACTACCGCGAACATCATAAAAATCATGACGGCAACCACAATGACTCCGAAGATGATGCCGAACAATTTTCCTACACTGAGTTTCGGCACTCTCGTCGGATCCTTTGTCGCGCAGCAAGTCCTATTCGCCCGCAATTGAGCGTCGCAACATCAACAACGGGGGGTCGCTTGTACGCACTATTGGATTAAGCCTTTGGGAGAGATCCACTGCTTCTCAACGGCCTGAATCTCGTTGACCAGCGCCACATCTTCAGGCTGCGGCAGCATTTCCCGCAAATGTTCCTGATAAGCCTTTGCACTTAACAATTCCCCCGTCACACTGTACGGCTG
>JBAVNY010000675.1:0-2025 GCA_049691535.1 Candidatus Acidiferrum sp. | reverse complement strand
GAATAAAGAAGTGAAGGAGGCCGCGTAATGGCGACGCAAGCAACGGAAGTGTCGACGCTGGTTCCGCGGTTGACGGCGGAACGGCAAGTGAATTGGCCGAAGCGGACGCGCGCGACGCTATCGAATGGGTTGCACGTGGTGCTGGCGGAAGCGCACTCGATACCAAAATTTCATGGAGAACTGTTTTTTCGCGCGGGGAATGCGTTGGTGGTGGGTCGCGCGCCAGGATTGGCGGAAATGACGGCGACGGTGGTGCGCACTGGGACGGCGAAGCGTACGAGCCGGAAGATTGAAGAGGATTTGCGGAGTTTGGGGGCGGACCTGGGAGCAAGCGCGGGACAAGACACGAGCGCGATCTCGTTTGCGGGGCTGAGTGAGTTTGCGGGACCGCTGTTGCAGTTGGTGAATGAATTGTCGCGGGAGGGTTCGTTTCCGCAGGCGGAATTTGAGCGAGAATGCCGGCAGAAGCTGGAAGAAGTGAAACTGGAGCGGACATCTCCGGGATTTCTGGCGAGTGAACGGCTGCGGAAGGTGCTGTTTGGAGCGCATCCGTATGCCCAGATTTCTCCGAGTGAAGAGCAAGTGGCAGCGTACAAGCGCGAGGATCTAGTGTCAGTGTACGAGCAGATTTACACGCCGGAGAATGGATTGTTGATGCTGGTGGGAGATTTTGAGCCGCAGGCAATGTTGAAGACAATCGAGGCGACGTTTGGTAACTGGACGGGAAAGAAACCGACGGCGAAGGAAGGAGCAGCGCCGCCAAAGCCGCACGGACGCCGAGTATACCTGGTGCACAATCCGGGTTCGGTGCAGACGCAGATTTTGATGGGTTGCCCGGGGATCACGAAGCGGCATCCGGACTGGATCAAACTGGGGCTGACGAACAGTTTGTATGGTGGAGCGTTTAATTCGCGGCTGGTGATGAACATTCGCGAGGATAAGGGTTATACGTATAGTCCGCGGAGCGCGGCTCACCCGCTGCGGGAGTATGGATATTTTTCGGTGTCGGCGGCGGTGCGCAATGATGTGGTGGCGGCCTCGTTGACGGAAATGTTTTATGAGATTGACAAGTTGCGGTCGGTGCCGGTGCCGGAAGCGGAGCTTGCGGATGCGCAGAACTATTTGACGGGCGTGTTTTCGATGGGGCTGGCGACGCAAGAAGGATTGCTGTCGCAGTTCTCGGCGGTGGAATTGAGTGAGTTGCCGCTGGATTATCTGGAAACGTATCGCGACAAGATTCGGGCGTTGACGCCGGCGGACTTGCTGGCTACAGCGCGGAAATATTTTGATTCGGCGAACATGCAGATTGTGTTGGTGGGCGAGCGGGCGCAGATTGAAGAGCAGGCGGGATTGTTTGGGGATGTGGAAGTGTACGACAATCAGGGCAAGGTGATTTCCTGAGTTGAAGGTCTGCTTTGTGATTCGCGACATTGCGTTGCTGCGTTTCTATCTGATATTATCAAGTTATCATATATCATCGATGGCATAGAGATCTCCGCTATGATTTGCTATCGCTCCTCTTCCTATTTTGCGCGGTGGATGGTTTGGCGAAAAAGAACCCGCCGCTGCATCCGATCAACTTAAATACGGCGAATGCTGCGCAGTTGGAGTTGGTGCCCGGGATTGGGCCTTCGACGGCGGAGAAGACTCTGCGGGCGCGGAAATCGTACGGGTCGTTTAAGGATGTGGACGATCTGCTGGCGATTCGCGGGATTGGGCAGAAACGTTTGGATAACATGCGGAAGTATTTGACGGTGGGGAGTACGACAACGGCGAAGAAGAGTACGGGTGCGGGTTCGCCGGGGACGACGGCGGTGGGCAAGGGGAAGGCGGCTGCGCCGAGTGGGACGGCAACGAAGGCGACGGCGGTGAAGAAGAGTGCGCCGGTGGAGAGGGATGAGGAGGAGCCGTAGGGTCGAGGTTCACGCGGTTGGGATTGGGTGGAGTTACGGTTGAGGTCCTTCGCTGCGCTCAGGATGACAGGAGGATGGCCGGGACGTGGTGGGTGATGATGGAGAGTGAATC
>JBAVNY010000674.1:0-1994 GCA_049691535.1 Candidatus Acidiferrum sp. | reverse complement strand
GATACTCACCGATACACGTCGCAGATTGAAGAGGATCGCCAGGATGGTATCAGGGCCGGTGTCCGCGGAACGCCTGCTTTTTTCATCAACGGAGTTCTCTTAGAAGGGGTAGCCTCTGAAAGTGATTTCGAAAGAATCATTAACCAAGTGATGGTAAACCATACTCGTGGACGATATGAGCTAAAGCATGTTGAGGCTAAGTGCACATCGCAGAAATGATCTAAGCTGCGTGGAGGGTGCTCTGCGAACAGGTGGATCAGCAAAGACGGGCGGAAAGAAAAGAGTTGTTGCTCTGTTCTTTTTAATTTCTCAAGCTTCTGGATCTGCAAACGTGAGTTCAGTGTTTCCTCCGGTTAATTGTGCGCAAAAATGGGATGACGTATCCTTGCGAGGTATCCGCGATTCTAAATTCGGAACTCCCATGGCCTCGCGAGCACTGGCCATTGTGCACACGTGTATGTACGAGGCGTGGGCATCATACGACGAGCATGCGGTGGGAACACGGCTACGTGGGGCATTACGTCGTCCTGTGAGTGAACGCACGCCAGCTAACAAAGAACGGGCCGTAAGCTATGCGGCTTATCGGGCCCTGACCGACGTTCTGCCTGTGGATGCCAATTCCGTCTATACGCCCTTGATGAAGGAACTGGGTTACGACCCGAACGACCACTCTACCGACATCGAAACTCCGACAGGCATTGGTAACGTGGCGTGTGCGGCAGTGCTGGAGTTCCGGCATCACGATAAATCGAACCAATTGGGCGATCTTGCGCAAGGTGCGTATTCCGATTGGAGCGGTTACGTCCCGGTAAACGCGCCGGCCACTATTCCTGCGCATGCTGTCTCCGGCAATCCGGATCGCTGGCAGCCGCTGACGTACATGGATTCAACTGGCAGTCTGGTTCTTCAGAAATTCGCGGGCGCCCAATGGTGCTATGTCACGCCATTCGCGTTGATCAAGGTCGAGGAACTGCGCCCTGCGGTGGAGCCCGGCCCATTTAAGTTTGGTTCGCCAGAATATCAGCAACAGGCCGAGGAACTGGTGGCCATCAGCGCGACGCTTACAGATAAGCAGAAAATTATCGCGGAATATTGGTCCGATGGTCCCTATTCCGAGCAGCCTCCCGGTCACTGGGCGCAATTTGCGCAATTCGTTTCGGCTCGTGACCATCATTCCCTCGACGATGACGTGAAGATGTTCTTTGCATTGTCGAACGCCATGCTCGACGCTAGCATCGCGGCGTGGGACGCCAAGCGTACTTACGACTCTGTTCGTCCAGTCACTGCCGTCTTCACGCTCTTCAAAGGCAAAACAATTCGCGCCTGGGGTGGTCCCGGCAAAGGCACAGTCGAAATGGACGGCTCACAGTGGATTCCCTACCAACTAGCCACGTTTCCCACGCCGCCGTTCCCAGAGTATGTCTCCGGTCACAGCACCTATAGTGCCACGGCGGCGCGCATCCTAGCTCTTTGGACTGGCAGCGACCGCTTTGGTGACTCCGTGACCCTTCCTGCGGGAAGCTCGACGATCGAGCCGGGCCTGACCCCAGGCAAACCGGTAACCCTGAAATGGGAAACGTTTACCGAGGCCGCTAACGAAGCGGGAATGTCTCGTCGCTACGGCGGTATTCACTTTGCCGCCGCCGATCTTGCTGGTCGCAAACTCGGTCGCCTCGTTGCCGATCGCGTTTGGGCCAAAGCCCAAACCTACTTCGACGGATCCAACATCTCCAGCGTTCCCGAACTGACAGCCGCGAACTGACGTTAGGGCGATTGTTTTCCCTTCCTAATGAACACGATTCCCTGGAATTGGCTGACCAGCACACGGCGGCGGCATGAGCGTTGCGGGGCATAAACTCCCTCCGCACGAAAGTAGTGCTGAAGTAGTGCAAGAACGCAATCAAGCAATCAAGAGCGCCTGGCTCTCCAAAAGCCGAGGGACGATGGGGGCAAAAGGCCGCCTGGTGGGGTAAACCACTTTTGTAGTTTAGAGC
>JBAVNY010000673.1:0-3732 GCA_049691535.1 Candidatus Acidiferrum sp. | reverse complement strand
TTTCCCTTGTACTTATCACGCCACTTATCGGGCACCTGGAAAGGGCTGTGGGTGCCGATAGCCGAGTAGTAAACGAAAAATGGCTTGTCGGGCGCGAGCGACTTCTGGGAACGCACCCAATCGATGGCCTTGTCGGTGATGTCGGTGCTGGCGTAGTAATCGGGGTCGGGGTGGAGATCCACCCTGTTCATGTTGTCGTAAATGACCGGGTGGAAAAGATCAGCCTCGCCGGCCATGAAACCGTAGAAGCGCTCAAACCCGCTGTGCAACGGCCAGCGGTCGAACGGTCCCACGGTGCTGGATCCCCAAGGCCCCAGCTCGTGACACTTGCCGAACATGGCCGTGCTATAGCCATTGAGCCGCAAGATCTCGGGTAGCATGGTGACGCTGGGCGGACGCATCGCGGTGTACCCCGGAAAGGCGGTGGCAATTTCCGAGATCACGCCGAAGTTTGCGCTATGGCTGTTGCGACCGGTAAGCAGGGCCATGCGGCTGGGGGAACACAACGGGGGCACCTTGAAATTGTTGTAGCGCAGCCCGGTTTCGGCGAGCCGGTCCAAGGTCGGCATGTGAATCGGCCCTCCGAAGGTATCGCCGTCGCCGAAGCCAAAGTTGTCGAGAAGAATGACCACCACATTGGGCGCGCCCTTCGGTGCCTTCACTTGAAAGCGCGGCGGCGCTTTTGCTTTGCGCGCATCAAGCTCGGTGATTGGCGGATACTTAGGTTCTGGAACGGGGAGCACGGTGCGGTCCATGGAGGCGTCCGCGTCAGGCGCGCTGCTTTGGGCCGCTGCCTTATAGCAAGTAAAGGTCGCCCCCAGAAGGAGAGCCAATACCGGAGTAAAAAAGCGTGACATGATTTTCTCCTATCAATAACTCTCAGCCAGTTCCAGGATTGCGGCAGTCCTGGCTTCAAACCTTAGCCCGTGTGGGTGGAGTATCACGGCTCAACCCGATGAACTACGGGCGCTTTCAACCAAGTCCAAGCCACGGAATTCGACAACGGTAAAGAACTCCACGGTCGGAGGAGCGGCACCGAGTTCGGCCAGTAGTAAGAGCCTCTTGTAGATTTGTGATCTTAGATAGCACACGAGATATTCCCGACTCTCCCAACGCGCTTCGACCAAGAGTGCTTCCTGCTCAGGGCAGCTCTGAAAGACCCGGCAAGCCAAACATCCCGGCTGCACCTCCGTCGGACCCAGCAAGGCCACCACGGCTCTTGCGAATTCCTCCGTCTGCCCGCGCGGAACCGAAATACGCAGTAATTCGATAATCATAGTTCTCCCGCCAAATCGGGGGAGGCTGCGAACGGGCCTGTGTGCACAAGGCGTTGACCGGATCGGCAATATCGCCCTGCCTGATGGTATGCAGCTATTGCAAGACGGAGGCCGAAAGAAATAACCGCAAAGCGATGGAGCTAACTGGAAGGAAATACATGTCTTTTCAAAATCAGGAGAGAATTGCTTTGGGCCGAAGCGGATATGGATTTCAAACCTTTTGGAGTTCCTCCAAGCCTTTGGAGGGACTATTCACGCCGAGAAATTCTGAGCTTCTTCATTCTCGCTTCCAATGTCGTCGGTTTGAGGCCAAGCACTTCCGCGGCACCGCCTTGGCCTCTTACCCTCCACTGCGTCGATTCCAATACTTTGCGGAGGTGCTCGATATCGACTGCATCGAGCCGCCGCAGACTTATGTTCCTTTCCAGGACAGCATTTGGGAGTTCGGCACGAAGGATGCGACCGCCATTTAGGATCAGGTTGCGTTCGATTACGTTGCGAAGCTCACGGACGTTGCCGGGCCAGGAGTACTCCTGGAACTCTCTAATGGTAGTAGGGTGAAAGCCTACGACGCTCACACCCATGCGTTTTGCAAGGTCCCTCATTAGCTGCAGCGCAATGAGCGGGATATCCTCCTGACGATCACGGAGAGGAGGAACGACGATGGGAAAGACATTCAGACGATAGAAGAGGTCTTCGCGGAACTTTCCCGCAGCCATCAATGCGTCCAAATCACGGTTCGTGGCGGCAATGACGCGTGCATCCACGCGAATTGTCTTGGAGCTACCCAACCGTTCGAACTCCCCTTCCTGAAGGACACGCAGTAACTTCGGCTGCAGTTCCGGGGGGAGCTCAGCAATCTCATCAAGGAAAATTGTGGATTTATCCGCATGTTCGAAGCGGCCAATCTCGCGGGCAAGAGCACCGGTGTAGGCACCCTTTTCGCGTCCGAACAGTTCGCTTTCGATGAGCGTCGCGGGCAGGGATGCGCAATTAATTTTGACCATCGGATTGTGCTTGCGGCGGCTCATCTCGTGAATCGTTCGCGCGACCAGTTCCTTGCCGGTGCCTGTTTCGCCAAGAATCAGAACCGTCGCGTCGGTCTTGGCAACTTGCTCGATCGTTTTCAGCACGTTGCGGATGGCTTCACTCTTGCCCACAATTGCGCCTTGCGAATATTCCAACTTGATTTCGTCCCGCAGGTACGCGTTTTCTCGTTCAGCCTTATCCTTCAGCCCCTGAATCTCTAATGTTGCCTTCCGTATTTCTTCGTCAGCCTGTTTTCGAGCCATGGCGTTGGCGAAAACGCAGGCGATGTCCTTTACACGGGAAATTCGCCAATCGTCCCATCGTTGATGCTTACGGAAGCTCCCGATCCCAAGGCCCCCTGTGACGGTTCCGGATACACGATAGGGCACATTCAGCGAGGACTTTTGTCCCACCGATTCCATGTAGGCACGCTCGCGACGTGCTTCCGGAGGTAGATCCGAAGATCGTTCCGCGACGGATGTTTCTCCCTTCCTGATCCGGGCCTCCAGCCACGGCAAGCTCCCTGCGAGAATCCGCTGCTCGAAGGGTGAAAAACCGGGCCGGGACCAGGCGTGCGTAATGACGATATCGCCAGTCACAGAATCGACCTGCCCAAGGTGTGCACGATCATTATCCAGGGCCTCGACCAACACCTCAAGGCCAGAGACAATTTCCTCATCCACCTGATTGGGTGCTAGATTGATGAATTTGGCAGAGAGTTCACTAAGAAGTTGCTCTAGCTTGAGATGCTGCCGCAACTCCTCCAGAGCCGCTTCGCGTTCACTGGTGTCCCGAATAATGCAGTAGAACAACGTACCGGTTTCCGCAGCTACCGGGCTTAGACTGATGTCGACGGGAAATTCGCGGCCATCCTTGTGCAATGCAAACAGCTTAACGCCACTGTTCATCGGCCGGTAATTTGGGGCTTGCTGGTAACCCTCCCGCTGATGCTGGTGGGCCTCGCGGAGACGCAGCGGAATAAGTTTTTCGACCGGCTCACCAATCAATTCCTGGCGCGTGTAGCCGAACTGGGCTTCGGTCTGAGCATTCACTTCGAGGATGTGCCCCTTGTCATCGGTGGTCATCATGGCGTCGGGGGCGAACTCGAAAAGGACTTGGTGCGCTTGGGCGGCCTTCGTTTTGGAGCCTTTATCCATGGCTACCGACAATGAGCCCATTGACCCTCCACATCGATGACAGCCTGATGTGAACTGCAGGCTTGAAGGTGAGTGTTTGCAGCGGGCGGCAGTCTATTTCACTTGGGCAAACCGGTCAAGAAATTCATTGTGAATACTCCAATACAGTGGAGGAACTCCGAATCCGGGCTTCCTTCTGTTTTCCTAGTGGGCGCCTCTAAAGATATATGACGCTTCCACCGCCTGGGGCATTGACCTCGGTGTTTGGAAGGCAAGGTGCATTGTAGCTC
>JBAVNY010000672.1:0-8665 GCA_049691535.1 Candidatus Acidiferrum sp. | reverse complement strand
GTATCAATCAGGGTATCACCGGCAGAGTCGTCACCGACAGCAGAAACAGGCAGTACATTCGCGCCGAGAGATGCAAAATTATTCGCGGCGTTCGCCCCGCCTCCAGGAACAATTTGCGATTCGCGATGCCGCAAAATCAGGACAGGAGCTTCACGCGAAACACGAGTGATATCGCCGAACTGGAAAACGTCAGCCACGAAATCGCCGAGCACGACAACGGTCTTGGAGCTAAAGCGGTCGACGAATTCCGAAAGAGCCAGCAGATCGACGGATGTTGAGGCCGATGACTTTCCCTTGGCGCGTCTCATCGGGGTCGCCTCAGAATCCAGTCCACTGCATCCTCGAGATCATGAGCAATTTTGTGCGGTTGCTTTGGCCAACTGTTTCCGTGCCAGTGTAGATCTCCCAAGCCATAACCCGTCTCCACGAAAACCGCAGTGGCACCGGCACGGAAGGCCAATTCTACGTCGCCAAAGCGATCGCCAACCACAAAGGAGCGCTTTAAATCCAAACCGTGTTCGCGTGCAGCCTGATCGAGCATGCCGGTCTTTGGTTTGCGACACTCGCAAGCATCGGCAGAGCCGTGCGGACAATAGTACGTGCCATCAACACGTGCTCCGGCGCTAGCCAATTGTTCACACATCAATTCGTTTACTTCCTGAACTAAAGATTCCGGAAAATAACCGCGCGCGACCCCCGACTGATTCGTGACTACGATGACAGCGAGACCCGATTCGTTCAAGCGGCGAATCGCGGCAGCAGCAAACGGAAACATACGAAAACGGCTGACGTGGTTCAAGTAGCCCACTTCGTCGGCAATAGTGCCGTCGCGATCGAGAAAAACAGCGGGCCGGAGCCAGGGAGTTTCAGGCAGAATGCACCTCCAAGGTTTTGAGCCAGACGTCGACCGCACTGGCAACCATCGCTGTAGTGACGTCGTTCATACAGCGGTGATCCGTGGGGCAGCGTCGCAGGAAACAAGGGCTGCAGTAGGGTTTCTGCTGTACGACACTGTGGCGCGGAGTTACAGGGGCGGTGCCATTAGGGTCAGTAGGGCCAAAGACCGCGACGACGGGCAAGCCGACCGCTGCAGCAACATGCATTGCTCCCGAATCATTTCCCAAAAACAGATGACATTGCGACAAAAGGGCGGGCAAGTCACTCATTGAAGTTTTGCCGGTCATGTCGATAGGCGGACGGTTCATGGCGGCCGCGATGGCGTTCGAAACGTTGGACTCCGCCGCAGTGCCAAAAAGAATGACGTCTGCGCCTAGTTCGGACTGGACACGATTTGCTACCGCGGCAAATCGTTCAGGATGCCAACACTTGGCGGAACCGTACGAGGCTCCAGCAGCGATTGCGAGTCTTAAGGCTTCCGGCCTGGAGCCTTCTGTTAATAGCGTTTCGCGCGCCCGCAGCTTCGCAGGTTGGAGTACATCGAGTCTAATGTGCGCTAATTCCGGTGAGGAGCCGCATACACCAGCGCGCCGGAGCAGCTCGAGATAGTAGAACTTTTCATGGGCTGGAATCTCGCCAAGCTTTGGAACCGGGACGGCTTTCGTCAAAAGGAAACTGCGAGCGTCGCGAGCATAACCGATACGTTCAGGAATTCCAGCGCGCCACGCCATCCATGCCGCGTCGAAGGCGTTTTGGAGAAGAATGGCCAAGTCGAACTTTTTTGTACGGAGTTGTCTGGCGAACCGTTCGCGTCCACTCCAGCCGCGATGCTCACCGTTTGGGTCATAGGAGATCAATTCATCGCAAAGATTTTGGTTCTGATAGAGATCCACAACATAGGGACGCGCGACTATGCTGATTTGTGCACCCGGGAGCTTTGTGCGCATGGTACGAATGGCAGGCAGCGCCATGATCGCGTCTCCGACCCAGTTCGTGGCGCGAATCAGTAATTTCATACCGCAGCCCGGCGCGCGTTTACACGCTTTTGGATCGCGTCCAGGAAGGCCTCTTCATTCGCGATCAGAAATTCGATGACAGCGACAAAAGCTGGCAAATCTCGCAATTCAATTCCGTCTAGGTTGTGCGCGTCTTTCTCCGTCGTGAGAAGCGAGCGAGCTCCTACGGAACGAGCGGCGGTCTGGATCTCGACGATATCCGCTTCGCTGTAACGGTGATGGTCCGGGAAAATCCTTGTGCCAGCAAGGGAAAGGCCCCAATTGTTCAAATCCTTAAAAAAGGCCTGGGGATTGCCGATTCCGCAGAACGAAAAGAATGGCCCTCCTCCCAACTGCTCCGCGGGCACCAGGGAGTTGTCTGACCCCAGACGACGAAAGCCAAGAAGCTGCGTGGCAGCAGAAAAAACGGGGTAGTCATTCAACTTAGCGATAACGTCTTTGGCTCCCGGAGACGTTTCGATGCGCGTAAAAACGAGCAGATCAGCGCGTCCCATTTCCGACAGTGGCTCGCGTAGCCGGCCTGCGGGAAGCAGCGATTCGTTCATCAATGGCTGACTGGCGTCCAACAATAAAATGTTAACGTCGCGAGCAATTTGAAGATGTTGAAAACCATCATCCATTAATAAAATGTCCACACCAATCTGTTCCAGCCGAAGGGCCTGTTTGTAGCGATTTTTGCCAACTCCAAATAGTACACGGGCTTGGAGCCGTGCTTTCATCTGTTCGATTTCATCACTGGTGCCTTCCCTGCCCTTATATCCCCGAGAGAGAATACCGACGCGATTGCCCTGGGCAAGAAGGCGCTCCGCAAGCCAGATGACCATCGGCGTTTTACCGGTACCACCAACCGTCAAATTTCCGACGCTAATGACCGGCGTGCTAACGCGGCGTTGCGGCAAAACTCCTTTTGCATACATCCAAACGCGGATGCGGACAATTTCTCTGTAAATCCACGATAACGGCAGGAGCCCCCAGCGCAACCTACGCGACACATTCATCGAGTGCTGTTATCCAAGTGGCGCTGAATTTCTGACAAGGCGCGGTCCAGAGCGCCGCGACTGCTTTCCACGAGTTGCCGTGCGGCTGTGCCCATCCTGGACATTTTCGCCGGATCCTTGAGCAGGTGTATCCATTCGACTCCAGCGTCTTCCGGGCTTTCCACTTGAATGGCGGCGCCAGCTTCCAGGAATCGAGACGAAATTGCTGCAAAGTTTTCCATGGACGGCCCGAAGACAGGTACTTTTCCAAAAGCGGCGGGCTCCAGAATATTGTGCCCACCGGAATTCACCAATGAACCGCCAACGAAAGCCCCATCAGCAATCCGATAAAGCGACGCGAGCTCACCGATGCTGTCGAGTAGCAGAACCGTGGCGTCATCTGGGATGCTGGAACCGTTTGAGGATGAAGCGCACGCAGAAGCTCCCGCTACGGAAAGTTCCGAGCGGCGGACAAATTTCCGATGCGACTCGTCGATAAACTCAGCGGCCGCGGTGAAACGCTCCGGCTTGCGGGGCGCCAAGACCAGAAGAGCTTTGGGAAAATCACCTTGCACGACTCCGAAGGCGATCAATGCCAGCGGTTCCTCGGTTGCGACCACACTTCCTGCCACGATGAGCGGCCAACGCCCACGCCGCTTGCACTCTTCTCCAAGCCATTCCGCCAGCGGCGTAGTGTCCGGCAATTCCTGATCGTATTTAAGATTGCCGCTGACCTTTACGCAATCCGCAGGCGCACCAAGCGAGCGGATGCGTTCCGCATCGGCCTCCGTTTGCATGAGAAAGGCGACTGGCTTTTGCAGTGCCGAGGCGAGCAATGGCCGAAGAAAGAATCCCAACGAGCCAAACCATTTCTGCCAGCGCGCAAAAGAACGATCGGAGATCCGCCCGCTGAGAAAGATCACTGGGATGCCGCGCTGGTTTGTTTCCCGCAAAAAATTGGGCCAAATTTCAGTCTCGAGAATAACGACTAAGGCAGGTTTTACAGCGTCGAGCACGCGTTTGACGCTGAACGCCCAATCAAACGGAAAGAAAATCACCGCATCTGCGAACGGCATTCTTTCCTTGGCGAGTGTGTAACCCGTCAGCGTAGTGGTGGAGACGATCAAAGGGCGCTGCGGATAGGCTTCTTTGAGGCGCCTGGCTAAGGCCACCCCCGATAGCGCCTCGCCAACAGAAACCGCGTGCAGCCAAATGGCGCCGGGGCGATCGGCGGGAAGGCCTTCCACACCAGGAACCGAGAAACCAAGTCTCTCGCCCAAGTTGGAAAGATACTTTCCGTGACGTAGGCCTTGAATGAGCCAGTACGGCGCGCTCAGAATAGCCGCGACGGCCGCAAAAAAACTATAAAGGAAATACACTCGAATTGACTCCGGTCATCCCGGAAGCGGGCCGACTAGTTCCCGATAAGCAGGGCAACCCTGCCTGTCCCCTAGGAATCGAAGGCCTCAGGATGCAAACAGTTTATTATAACCGTATGCGAAATCTTCCTGCTTCCCTTCTGCTGGTGTTCGTAACAAGCGCTGCGGCGCCTTTGTCGACGTTCGCACAACAGCAGGCGCCCACGATGCGTACGGCAACGATGGAATCGCACGAAGGTATGACCATTGGCGTCGATCCCTGGACGCAAAGCAGCCGGTACAAAGAGAAATTTGGGAAGAAGTCACCGTTCTCTGCGGGGGTGGTGGCGCTGCGTGTGAGTTTTCGCAACAACACCGATGAGAGCATTAAAGTTGATCTGCAGCGAATGCGGCTGACCGTACAACTCGG
This sequence comes from Candidatus Acidiferrum sp., assembly GCA_049691535.1. Taxonomy (GTDB): domain Bacteria; phylum Acidobacteriota; class Terriglobia; order Acidiferrales; family UBA7541; genus Acidiferrum. The sequence goes on along the minus strand of JBAVNY010000672.1, from coordinate 3,987 downwards.
GGAAGACAATCGCCAGGAACTGGCGCCGCTTAGCGCTGAAGATGTCGCAGACACCGTGCTATTGAAAGACAACGGGAAAGATCCGACGAAGAAACGGAATCCTCTGCCGATACCGGTCGGAAAGCCTACTCCAGGTCGCGATAAAATTTGGACCGAGTTAAAGGAAGCTTGTCAGAACGCAGGAATTCCCTCGAACGTGATTGCTGCGCATAGTTCGATGGAGGGATTGGTGTACTTCGATATTCGCGGCGAAGTTGATCTGCTGCCGACAGCGCGGCTTTATTTTCCCAACATGGTGAAGATGACCAGCAATGAGCCGTTGTCTTATTTCGATATCGACCTGGGACATTCGTCAAACTCTGGAAACTAGCGTCGCAGAAACGTTTCTTCGCAATTCCTGACAATTCCTGCGGAAATTTGCCCCACTCTGCCCGCTCAGCTAACATTGAACCTCAATCAAATTTTTCGACACCTCGGACCAATGCAAACTTTTCTTGAACAATTAAACCCGGAGCAACGCCTCGCCGCAGAAACCACCGAAGGCCCGGTGCTGATCCTTGCCGGAGCAGGAACCGGCAAGACGCGAGCGCTCACCTACAGAATGGCCAATCTCATTTCCAAAGGCATCCCGGCGGATGCAATTCTGGCGGTGACGTTCACCAATAAAGCCGCAGAAGAGATGCAGAAGCGAGTCACGGACTTGTTGCTAAGGGCGGGAGTGCCGCCAGACCGGCCGTGGATTTCGACCTTCCATTCTCTTTGTGCGCGGCTATTGCGCCGAGAAGCTACGGCTGCTGGGCTGGCGAAAGACTTCGCAATTTACGACGACGATGATCAACTGGCCGCGGTAAAGCTGGTAATGAATAAGCTGCGGATTGAGGATGAGGCTCTCACTCCACGGAATGTACTGAGCCGCATCAGTCATGCCAAGAACCACGGGCAGACACACGAGCAAGTGCGAACTGAGACGTTTGGTCCCGACGCGCGCAAGGTAGCGGACATTTATGCCGGCTACGATGCGCTTCTGAAGCAAAGCAACGCCGTCGATTTCGATGATCTGCTGCTCCGGTCGGCCCGCCTGTTGCGCGATGTGCCGCAGGTACGTCAGCGCTGGCAGTCACGGTTCCAATATCTGCACGTAGATGAGTATCAGGATACGAACCGTGTCCAATACGATTTGCTGCGCCTGCTTACTAACGAACGACAGAACATTTGTGTCGTTGGTGACGAAGATCAATCCATTTACCGCTGGCGCGGAGCGGATGTATCGATTCTGCTCAGCTTTTCGCAAGACTTCCCTGCCGCCAAAGTGATTCGCCTGGAACGTAACTACCGTTCCACGCAAACGATCCTGGATTCCGCCGGCGCAGTGGTGGCCAACAATCCGGGCCGCCTGGGCAAAAAATTGCGTGCGGAAAAAGCGCAGGGCGGGAACTTGCGCTATTACGAAGCGCGAGATGCGCAAGCTGAAGCGGAATTCGTGGCGGGCGAGTTGGAACGTATCCTGAGCGACGATCCAGACCAGATCTGCGCAGTAGAATATCGGACGAACTTCCAGTCGCGTTCGTTCGAAGAGGTATTCCGGCGCCGCGGTGTGCGCTATAAACTCGTGGGCGGCTTCAGCTTTTACAATCGCGCGGAAGTGAAGGACGCGCTGGCGTATGTGCGATTGGCACTGCATCCCGAAGACGATATTTCGTTGCTCCGAGTCTTAAATGTGCCGGCGCGGGGAATCGGCAAAACCACCGTGGACGCCTTGCGCGACAGTACCCAACGTGAAGGACTCTCGTTCTGGGGCGCCATGGAATCGCTGATGACCAGTCCCACTTCAAGCCGCGCCACAGCTCCACTCCGCGCGTTTCGCGAACTAATTTTGCGGTTGAAGGATTCGTACGGCAGCAAAGATCCTGCAGAATTCCTGCGCTACGTATTCGAAGAGACCGGTTACATGGACATGCTCAAGGACCGAAACACACCGGAAGATGTGGCGCGTATTGAAAACTTGGAGGAGCTTGCCCGTGCACTGGCCGAGGCCATGGAAGCAGGCGAATCGTTTACCGATTTTCTGGATGGCGCAGCCCTGGTGAGTGATGCCGATTCGTTCGAGGAAAAGCCTGGCGTCACCTTGATTACACTTCACAGCACCAAGGGACTGGAGTTCGACCACGTTTTTCTTACCGGCCTGGAAGATGGCATTTGCCCACATAGCCGCTCTCTGAACGAGGAAAAAGGGATCGAAGAGGAACGACGCCTGGTCTATGTGGGAATGACCCGTGCCAGGCAGTCGCTTACGCTTACCCGGGCTGTGTACCGGCGCGTTTTTGGCAATGAGCAGCAGATGCGCGCTTCTTTGCCTTCGCGCTTCCTGGGTGAGATTCCCAGCGAACTCGTCGATACTGTGCGCGGTTCCATGGCGGAAATTGGCCAGTCACGTCGTTATGAGCCGGATCCGGAGTACTCCTATTCCGCCGAGGAATTCTTGCGTCGCGTTCGCGGCAATCCAATCCCTGCAACGAAGGCTCCCGCACGGCGGGCAGCAGCAGCAAGTTCGTTCTCGCGACCAGCTTTCAAGAAGGGCGGCACGGCTGACCCCTTATTGGGACAAAAGGTGCGCCATCCGGAATATGGCGTGGGTACCGTGGTTGGCGTGGAAGGCGAGGACGACGATCGCCGCTTGTCAGTAAGCTTTCCGGGCCGCGGAACGAAAAAATTTGTGGAGCGCTATGCTCAGCTCCAACAACTCTGATTCTTCACCATTTCTACCAACTTGCAATCTATCTGCTTACGGCATAGTTGAGTTGCGCCTTAGCGTACCTTCGCGATAGAGTGTGACCCGATCATCCTACATACCACGCCCCAGCGTTGAACAGGGTCGGAACACGCCCCAAACGCGAACGGAGACGATGAGTGGATTCACAATTATTCCGATGTAAGAACATAGACCAACTCATCTCTGATTCTGAGAATCCAGAAAAACGGTTAAAGAAAACTTTGGGATGGATCAGCCTGACCGCCCTGGGGATCGGTGCGATTATCGGCACAGGAATTTTCGTGCTGACCGGAACAGCCGCGGCAGGCGAAGAGGTTCTAGTTCCTTCCCTGCTCAAGGCTCCGGTGCTGGATGTAATCCTGCACGGTTCGCACGCGCTGGGTGCGAGCGGACGGCCAGGAGCTGGACCGGCGATCGCGGTCTCGTTCTTTCTGGTGGCTATCGTTTGTGGATTCGCAGGGCTCTGTTACGCCGAACTGGCCTCGATGATTCCGATTGCCGGCAGCGCCTACACGTACACTTACGCCACGATGGGCGAGTTGGTGGCGTGGATTATTGGCTGGGATTTGATCCTGGAATACGCCGTTTCGAATATGGCGGTCGCCGTGGGATTCTCGGCCTACGTAAACAGTTTGCTGAATTCCTTTGGCATTCACTTGCCGGATGCGCTGAGCACGCCGGCGTATCAGCCCGGGATCGGCTGGCTGGCGCACTTTAATCTAGTTGGTTTTCTGATTGTGATGTTGCTGACCGTCTTGCTGGTGACCGGCATCAAGGAATCAGCAACCTCGAACAGCATTATGGTTGGAATCAAGCTGGTGGCGATTTTTGTGTTTATTGTGTTTGCCTCGAAGTACATCAATCCGATTAATTGGAAGCCATTCGCGCCCAATGGATTTCAGGGAATTCTTACCGGCGGCGCTATCGTGTTTTTCAGTTACATCGGCTTTGATTCCGTCTCGACAGCCGCGGAAGAGTGCAAAAATCCGAAGCGCGACCTGCCCCTGGGAATCATGACTTCCCTTTTAGTATGCGCGGCCTTGTACGTCGGAGTGGCGGTGGTACTCACAGGAATTCAGCCATATCAGATCTACAAGGGTGATGCGGCACCAGTCGCCACGGCACTGCACAATATCGGCCTTGACAAGCTACAGCGATGGGTAACGATCGGGGCGCTGATGGGGATGATTTCTTCCCTGCTGGTGTATCAGTACGGC
>JBAVNY010000671.1:0-1815 GCA_049691535.1 Candidatus Acidiferrum sp. | reverse complement strand
CCATTGAACGTGGCGGTTGTAGCGGAGGAAAAACCGCTGCCGCGAATCGTGATAGGGGTTCCGGCGGGACCGGAGTAGGGTGTAACGCTGCCAATTGAGACGGGAACTGCGTCTAACGTGGCAATCGTCATACCACCCTTGGTAAGCAGGAAAATGTGCTGCCCACTCGGGTCGATGGCCATTGTGCTGAGCCCCTGAGTCTGTGGCAGAAACTGTTGCGAGAACAGTACACGCTCGCGAAGTTGATTTTGCTGGACGTCATAAATGTCCACGGCGTTTTGGGAAAAGGACGCGCCTGCGGTTGGTATGTTGGAAAAGACAGGGACGTAGAGAAGGCTCCCTGCATCGTTGAGTTTCATACCCTGCGTTGCCGGCGAGGCATCGAGATACTCTGGCAAGCCAGTCAGTGAAAGGCGATTAACGAAAGAGTCCACAAACGCGATCGTTGTACCGGCGTCTCCGATCCCACCTTGAGAGCCGACTGCGAAGACGCTTCCGTCACCCGATGTCGCAGCGTCATAAATCAGGCCGGCAGGCTGACCAGTGGACCATGCGCCCAAGGCGGCGCTCCAAACATAGCAATAAGCCGGGGCCGTACCTGGGACTGCGACAAAAACTTTTGAGCCATCCCGTGATGCAGAAAGATAGTTTCCGCCAATTTGCAGAAACCCGACTTGTTGCTGGGTAACAGTGAGTGAAGAAAGGTCGAGGTCATAAATGGCACCCGTCCCGCCGCTGATCATATTGCTATTGCCAATCGTGATGAAAGCGTGATTGGTGCTTGTAGCCACGAGTTCGGTGGGACCTTCGATATAGGGAGTTGAACCTGTAGGAACGACTTGAACCGCTTGGGCGGTCAAGGGACTATCGGGGTCGATGATAGCAACGGAATTGTCTGAATAGTTCGCACAGAGAAGTTTTGAGCTGTCCGGCATGAGAGCGAGGCCCATAAGTTGGCGAGTACTGCCCAGCGAGGGAGGTGTAATAGGAGCAAGAAAGGAATGGGTCGAGAGGGAAAAGACATCAATATGGTCAGTAGCGCTCAAATAGAGCTGTTGACGTTTGGAATCGTAAAGAATGAATTGAAAGGTATCAGGAGATGGATAGTCCGTTACGTCTTGAAGATAATGAAGACCACCGGGGATTTTAGCGGTTCCCGAAGCTGACGAAATAGTGATGTCGACAGCACCAGGAACTCCCGAGGGAACACTAGCCAGAATATGATCGAGAGGAAATGGATATCCAAAGCTATATTCGACAGGGAATAGGATATTTCTTTGGATGGAGCCAGCGGCGTTACCAAACTGGACTTGGGCAGGAGCGGTCAGGTCAGAACCGAAACCATAACCGAAGAGGTTTGCCGAAACTCCGCCTGAAGGCGGAGCAGCAAGAATAGGAGACGCGAAGGCTACTGCACCGTAGGTGAAGCCCTGGGGAATATTGCCTTCTGTGCCGTCGGGATTAATGATTTTGACATTGACCGGGCCCGCGACCAGAGAAGGCGACGCGGTAGCTTGGGCTTGCCCAGTGGGTGACAGAAAGAAGTTCGCGCCGTTGAGAGAGCCGAACCACACATTCGGTGCGGCCGTGAACGATTGGGTGGAAATAGTGGCTGTTGTGTACGAGTTTTCCGGTCCCTCCGCCGGGCTTACGACAATCGCGTACGTGAGCGGATTGGCTGTTAACGAGATATTTTGAGAATACGCGGAATCATCAAGGGCAACACCGTGGTCGGCGATGCCAAAGAGCATGCCACTGGAATCAGCAGCCATAGGAGTTTCAACGAACAAGGGTGGCACTCTTTCAATATAGGCG
>JBAVNY010000670.1:0-3041 GCA_049691535.1 Candidatus Acidiferrum sp. | reverse complement strand
TTCGATGCCGACGGAGAGGCGCACTAAGCTGTCGGTGATGCCGACTTGGTCGCGAACTTCTTTGGGCATGGAGGCGTGGGTCATCATAGCGGGAAGTGAGATGAGCGATTCGACGCCGCCGAGGCTTTCGGCTAGCGAGCAGACCTTCACCTGATTCAGGAAACGGCGAGCAGCTTCTTCCGAGCCAACATCGAAAGCCAGCATGCCGCCGGGCCCTTTTTGCTGACGACGAGCGAGATCGTGTTGCGGGTGAGAAGCCAGACCCGGATAAAAAACTTTGCGGACTTTTGGATGGGCGTCGAGATGGCGGGCGACGGCGAGGCCGTTGGCATTGTGCTGCAGCATGCGGACGGCCAGCGTCTTAACGCCACGCGACATGAGAAAGCAATCCATGGGAGCCAACCCCGCACCAGCGGAACGCTGGATGAAATAAATTTTCTCGGCATCTTCAGGGCGAGTGAGGACGACGGCGCCGCCGGTGGCGTCGCTATGTCCGCCAAGATATTTGGTCATGGAATGGACGACGATGTGCGCGCCGAGTTCGATGGGACGCTGAAGGTATGGGGTCAAGAAAGTGTTGTCGACGACCAGGATGGCGCGGCGCTCGTTGGCCAGCTTGGCCATGGCGGAAAGATCGGTGATGCGCATGGTGGGATTGGTGGGCGTCTCGACGTAAAGCATCTTGGTGTTGGGCCGCAGCGCTCCGAGTACGACCGCAGGATCGGTGGTGTCAACGAAACTAAATTCCAAGCCGAAGTGGACGAGAAGTTGGGTACTAAGGCGATAGACGCCGCCATAGACGGCTTCGGAGAGGACCACGTGATCACCGGGGCGCAGCAGACGGAAAACGGCGTCGATGCCAGCCATTCCGGAAGTAAAGACGTAAGCGCTGTGGCCGCCTTCGAGTTTGGCGATAGTTTTTTCAAGAGCCTTGCGGTTGGGATGATTGGTGCGCGCGTAGTCGAAGCCGCCTTTGGTTTTTCCTAACTCTTCGTAAACGTAGGTCGAAGTTTGGTAGATGGGCAAAACGACAGCGCCAGTAGATGGATCGGGCTCCTGGCCCACGTGAATGGCGTTGGTGGCGAATCCCATGTGATCTCCTCAGAACAATTTAGATGAAGACGAAATTTAGCCGGTACTAAGAAACTGCTGCGGAGCACGCGTCCGGGCGGCAAATGCAAAACGTGAAGATTCACGACTCTCACCGGTTATCGTCCAACTTTCGGGATGGATTCGTGAAGGCGCCGCGTTCTTCCCGCAGTTCATCGACGTTACAAGAGCCGAACGGGTGAGTCAATGAGTGCGGAGAGACAATGTGCGCGACTTGACCCGCAGGAGGATTCCAGCGACGATAACTGCTGACGGATATGAGAAATATTTTTCTTCATTGGGGCCTAGCTGGGGCGTTGGCACTCGGGCTTTGTGTCGGTGTGGGAGTGGCTCAGCAGAGCCAAGATAAGAGTGATCCACCTGCGAGTGGTTCAGCAGGAAAAGAGAAGTCGACGGCATCGGCGATTAGCCGGCTGACCATTGAAGTGACCGCAGGTGATGACAACAAGCCCGTTGAAAATGCGAGTATTTACCTGAAAACATTGGACCAGAAGTTGATCAAGGACAAAAAGTTTGAAGTTAACGTGAAAACAAATCTGCAAGGGGTTGCGCATGTGCCGGACGCGCCTACTGGGCGAGTGCTGATCCAAGTGGTGGCGTCGGGCTGGAAGACGTACGGACACTGGTACGACGTGGCCGATCAGCAGCAGACGATTAAGGTACATCTGGAACGCCCACCGAAATGGTATTAGAACTGCTGCTGTTGGACGGTTCAATGCAAATCCTTTCCGTTGAATCCCGATAAAAACTTCGCGAGGCGTAAGAAAGAGCGGGAACGAGCGCGCGCTTTTTCCGGAATGCAATCGAATTGGTATAAGTGAAGCGGTGTGATGGCGCGGAGGATAGTCACAGGAAAAAAGTTTGGTGATCACATTTTGAAAAACGAAACTATTTTTTGCCGACTGCACAAAAATAGTGCAAACCGTATTATCGCGCTGAACAACAGGGAGTTACGGTAGGAAAAGAAGAGCTTTCCACAAGGTTATCCACGGTTGTGTTGAAAACTTAACAGAATTGAAATTTTTCTTGGTGCACTTCGGAAATGTTCGTGCTACAACTTCCGTCGATTTCTCCTCCAAAATTTTGACCGGAACTTTTTCTGGTGATACATTTCTGTCTGCACACTCCATGGCAGAAACGTATGAAGGACCTTTTTCGCTGTTGCAGATGTTCTGGGGCAACATCTCGGCGCGACCATTGCGCTGTTTCCTGAGCATTATCGCTATCGCCATCCAAGTGGTTCTGATTCTGATGATTGTGGGACTGACCTCCGGTGTGATTGCGGAATGGGGCAAGAGAGTGGAAGGCGTAGGCGCCGACATTCTGGTGCAGCCGCCGAACTCGTCTATTTTCTTTGCGTTCTCGAGCGCGGTGATGCAGGAATCGCTGGGCGACCGGATCAGCCAACTTCCCGGCGTGGATGAAATCGCGCCTACGCTCATATTGACCGAGACCAAGACGCTGATGCTGATTTACGGCATCGATTACAAACGGTTTAACGCGTTGAGTCAGGGATTTATTTTCCGGGATGGCCGGCCGTTTCAGGCACCCGACGAGGCGATCGCCGACGACATCGTGGCGCAGACGCGGCACTTGAAGGTGGGCGACACGGTAACGCTGATCAATCATCAGTTCAGAATTTCGGGAATCTTTGCACACGGCAAAGGCGCGCGATTTTTTATTCCGTTGAAGACGGCGCAAGACATGGTGGGAGCGGACAAGCACGTGTCGATGTTTTTTGTGCGGAGTAAGGGCGACACGGAAGGCACCCGGGCGGAAATTTTGAAGCTGGACCCGCTGAACCGGGTGCGGTCGATGTCAGAATATGTGTCGCTGATGAATTCCTCAAACTTACCGGAGCTGAAGCCGTTTATTCGCACCATGGTGGGGCTTGGCATTGTGATTAGTTTTCTGGTGGTGCTGTTGAACAT
>JBAVNY010000669.1:0-11751 GCA_049691535.1 Candidatus Acidiferrum sp. | reverse complement strand
TCGCTGGCCTCGCGTTCCTTGTCCGCGCGAACCTGCGCGATGGCTTTATCGTTGGCGACGGGGTCGCTTTTGATGGGGATGAACGCGGCCATGCCGCCCATGGCGTGAATGTTGCGGCGATGGCAAGTGCGAATCAGCAGCTTGCTGTAGGAGCGCAGAAAATGGGTGGTCATGGTGACTTGCCCGCGGTCGGGAAGAATGGCGTGCGGGTCGTGCGAAAACTTTTTGATGAAGCTGAAGATGTAGTCCCAGCGTCCGCAGTTGAGTCCGGCAGAATGGTCGCGCAACTCGTATAGGATTTCGTCCATTTCAAAGGTGGCGAGAATGGTTTCGATCAACACCGTGGCGCGAATGGAGCCCTGCGGGATGCCGACATAGTTTTGCGCAAACACGAAAATGTCGTTCCACAGGCGCGCTTCGAGATGGCCCTCCATTTTGGGCAGATAAAAATACGGGCCGGAGCCAGAACTGAGCAGTTGCTTGGCGTTATGAAAGAAGTACAAACCAAAATCAAAAAGCGAGCCAGACATGGGAGTGCCTTCGACAAGAACGTGGCGTTCCTCGAGGTGCCAGCCACGCGGCCTGACCAGCAGCACGGCGGTACGTTCGTTGAGCTTATAGTTTTTGCCGGTGGCGGGATCCGAATAGGAAACGGTGCGACCCACCGCATCCATTAAATTTACTTGGCCTTCAATCTGATTTGACCAGGTGGGCGTGTTCGAATCCTCGAAATCCGCCATGAACACCTTAGCGCCAGAGTTCAGCGCGTTGATGATCATCTTGCGATCTACGGGACCGGTGATTTCCACGCGTCGATCCTGCAGATCCGCGGGAATAGGAGCGACGGTCCACTCCGTCTCGCGAATTTTGCTGGTCGCCGGAAGAAAATCAGGTTTCTCGCCGGCATCCAGTCGTTTCTGGCGGGTCACACGCGCGGTGAGCAACTCCACCCGCCGAGAGTTGAAGCGGCGTTGCAACTCTACGATAAACGCTAGCGCCTTGGGAGTGAGGACGCGATCCTGCTGCGGATGAGCGGGAGCGGAAATGGTAACGCCAGAAGGCGCGGGCGAAGGTGTGGTCATGGAGCGAACCTCTCTTGACGTGAATCGTGACGTGAACCTCGGGATCACTCCCTAAAGTGGATGCCCGGGGCGGCTGTCGTTCTGTGAAATTACGCTGAACCTGCCTTGAAAGGCAAGCGTCGCATCGGGCGCAACGAGTTATAGCTTGACAAGCAGCGGTCGGAAAATGTATCGAAGCGTGCACACATCCAGGTGCACCGTCGAGAGCGCACGGGGTGCGTTTTTCGGCGTTTCCCAAAAGCTTGGCAGGCGCAGGCGGCAACTACCCTGCGGGAGGACTGAAGATGACCTGGACGCAGGTTTACGATCCATTGGGCCACTGGTGGCTCTCGACACTGGTAGCGGCGCTGCCGATCGTGGTGCTGCTGGGAATGTTGGCCGGGCTGAAAGTGCGGCCGCACTGGTGCGCGATGGCGGGAGCGGCCACGGCCATTCTTTGCGCCATGATTGTGTTTGGCATGCCGGCCATCTTCGCGGTGACCAGCTTTTTTTACGGCGCAGCGTTTGGGCTACTGAAAATTGTCTGGATCGTGATTGCCGCGGTCTTTCTGTACGACATTTCCGTGGAAACTGGGCAATTTGAAATCATGAAGCAGTCGGTGGCGGCCATTACGCCGGACCGCCGTTTGCAATTGCTGCTGGTCGCGTTCTGCTTCGGCGCGTTCATTGAAGGCGCGGCAGGATTCGGCGCACCGGTGGCGATTGCCGGCGCGTTCATGATCGGGCTGGGATTCAAACCGTTTCACGCGGCGGCGCTGAACTTGATTGCCAACACCGCTCCGGTAGCGTGGGGCGCGATTGGCACGCCGGTGCATACATTGGCGGTGGTGACGGCGCTTCCGGAGAGTGACCTGAACGCGATGATCGGGCGCATTCTGCCATTCACGGCGGTGATTGTGCCGTTCTGGCTGGTGCGCGCGATGGTCAGTTGGTCAGAAACATTTGAAGTGTTGCCGGCAATTTTAGTCACCGGACTTTCCTTTGCGGGCATGCAATTTTTCTGGTCGAACTACATGGACAGCAACTTGGTGGACATCGCGGCGGGCGTGACGTCGATGATCGCCATGCTGTTGTTCCTGCGAGTGTGGAAGCCGAAGAAAATTTGGCGATTTGAAGACGAACGCGTGGCGGACGAGGCTGCTGCTACTGCTGCGACGATGCCGGCGAGTGTGGCCGCCGCGGGCCCGGCCAACATCGTTATCGACCAGATGGACGATGAGTGGGACATTCGGAAACTACAGGGCAGCGGCGCGGGCGCAGGTCGCAAATACACGGGAGCGCAAATCGCGCGGGCCTGGTTACCGTTTTTCATTTTGTCGATGTTCGTTTTGCTGTGGGGATTGCCGACGGTAAAAACGGCGATGGGCAAAGCGACGACGCCGGCGTTCAAGACCGGTGGATGGGAAGTGCCACATCTTCATAAAGCGATTTTGCGCGCCCAACCAGTGGTGGCGAAACCAACGGCGGAAAACGCCAAGTTTGATTTCAACTGGTTGACCGCGACGGGCACGGGATGTTTTTTTGCAGCGCTGCTGTCTGGATTTATTTTGGGGGTAAAGCCGGGAAAGATGATGCAGATTTTTGGGCACACGCTGTTTCGCATGCGTCACGCGATCCTGGCGATGTCGTGCATGTTGGGACTGGGCTACGTCACACGCTATTCGGGAATGGATGCGGTCTTAGGACTGGCATTCACGCGAACCGGATGGCTCTTTCCATTTTTCGGAACGTATATCGGATGGCTCGGTGTGGCGTTGACGGGTAGCGATACGTCGTCGAATGCATTGTTTGGTGGATTGCAACGTATCACCGCGGAACAATTAAATCTCAGCCCGATTTTGATGTGTGCCACCAACAGCGCCGGCGGCGTGATGGGCAAAATGGTCGACGCGCAATCCATTTGTGTAGCGACGGCAGCAACCAATCAAGTCGGCAACGAGGGAATGATTTTCCGCTGGGTGTTTTGGCATTCCGTTTCGCTGGCGGCAATCGTTGGCGTGATCGTAATGCTGTACGCTTACGTTTTCCCGCACTTGATTCCGCATGGTTTGACCTTCGTGCGTTGATGGGGCACTCTGCTCCTGAGGGGAATGCGCCCTTGGGAGCCGCCGCCCGTTCCCGGAAAGGCCGCCGTGGACGCTCGCATTTTGCAGGAACTCCGCGCGATTGTCGGGGAACGCGGGCTGGTTTCGTCCAACGAAGAATTGCACACCTATGAGTGCGACGGGCTGACCAATTTCCGCGTCATGCCGCAGGCGGTTTTACTTCCTTCCAATACAGAACAGGTTCAGAAGATTGTGCAGATCTGCCACCGTGAACGTATGCCATTCGTAGCGCGTGGCTCGGGCACTGGATTGAGTGGTGGCGCGCTGCCGGTAGAAAACGGCATTGTCATCAGCCTGGCGCGCATGAATCGCGTGCTGGAAATCGATCTGCCAAATGCGCGTGTGGTGGTGGAGCCAGGCGTCATTAATCTGGACGTGACCGGCCGCGTGCTCGCGCAAGAATATTTCTATGCGCCGGATCCCAGTTCGCAATCGGTGTGTAGCATCGGCGGCAACGTGGCGGAAAATTCCGGCGGCGCGCATTGTTTGAAGTATGGATTCACAACAACGCACGTGCTGGGCTTGGAAGTAGTAATGCCGGATGGCGCGTTGATGCATTTCGGCGGGAAGACGCTAGATACTCCCGGCTACGATTTGGCCGGCGTGTTTGTGGGCTCGGAAGGCACATTGGGAATTGCCACGAAGATTATTTTGCGCATTGTGAAGCGGCCGGAATGTATTCGCACGTTGCTGGCGGCGTTTCCCAGCACCAATGAAGCTGGCGCGGCGGTCAGCGACATTATTGCGGCAGGCATGCTGCCTGCGGCGATCGAAATGATGGATAAGCTGGCGATTCAGGCGGCGGAAGCGGCGGTGCACGCCAATTATCCCGATTGCGGTGGATTGCTGCTGGTGGAACTGGACGGGCCGGTCGCGGAAGTAGAAGAGTTGCTGAAGCAGGTGGACGCGCTGTGCCGCAAGAATGGTGCCTGGGAAATTCGCGTGGCGCAATCAGATGCGGAGCGCACGCTGGTGTGGAAGGGAAGAAAGGCAGCGTTCGCGGCGATGGGGCGGATTTCACCGAACTACATTGTGCAGGATGGCGTAATTCCGCGGACCGCGTTGCCGCAGGTGATGAGTGCGATTGCGCGGATGAGCGAAGAAACCGGATTGCGCGTGGCCAATGTGTTTCATGCCGGCGACGGTAATTTGCATCCACTGGTTTTGTATGACCGTCACATCGATGGGCAGGAACAGGCGGCTGAGGCATTGTCGTATCGGATTCTGGAATTGTGCATCGCGGCGGGCGGGTCGATTACCGGAGAGCATGGCGTTGGTGAAGAAAAGAAAAAGATGATGTCGAAGATGTATGCGGAGCCGGACCTGGCTACCATGCAACGGGTGCGTTGCGCGTTTGATCCGTTGCAGCTTTCGAATCCTACCAAGGTGTTTCCTACGCCACGGCTGTGTGGTGAGAGGCTTGGTGAATACGTCGCGCATCCGCTCGAGACTGCAGGGATCGCGGAACGGTATTGATGATGGAAACGGCTACTTCTGCGCGCGAGTTTCGAAATTCAAAACAAATTGAGGAGCAGTTGCGCGGCGTGGTTGGCGCTGAGTTTGTGAGCGCGACGGACGCGAATGATGCGGTGTTTGGTGTGCAGGCTCAGCTTGTGGTTACACCTGGGAACGAAGCGGAAGTTGCGGCGGTGTTGCGCTGCGCGAACGAGGCGGGGATTTCGGTCATTCCTCGCGGCGGCGGCACGAAATTGGAGTGGGGCAATGCGCCGGTGCGTGGCGAGCTGATTTTGTCGCTGGCGCGATTGAATCGCGTTTTGGATCATGCGTGGGCGGATTTGACGGTGAGTGTGGAAGCGGGTTGCACGTTGCAGTTGCTGCAAGAAACCTTGGCGCAGCAGGGGCAGCGTTTGGCGCTGGATCCATTGTGGCCGGCACGCGCGACGATTGGCGGAGTCCTTTCTACGAACGATAGCGGTGCGCTGCGGTTGCGGTTTGGGGCGCTGCGCGACTTGATCATCGGCGTGACGCTGGCGCTGCCGGATGGCACGTTGGCGAGCAGCGGGGGGCGCGTGGTGAAGAATGTGGCGGGATATGATCTGCCGAAGTTGGCGACCGGAGCGCTGGGAACGCTGGGCGTTATCACCCGGGCTTTTTTCCGGTTGCATCCAGTTTGTCCCAGTTCGCTTTCGGTGAGTTTCAATGCGGCTGACGTCGTGGAGATGCAAACGAAAATTCTGGCGATTCAGGATTCGAAGTTGGCGCATACGGGGTTTCAGATTCGCTGCGGCGGCGAAATGGGCGGTGCTTTGGTAGCGGAGTTGTTGCTGGAGGCGACCGAGGCTGGGCTGGTTGCGCAGCAGCAGCAAGTCCGGACGATGGTTGGGTCGTTGGAGATTGCAGAGAAGCAGGTGTGGAGGGCGCGACAGGAGTTGTGGTCCGGTGCTTCGGAGAATTCGGCTGTAGTAAAGACGAGTGTGCTGCCGGCATTGATCGCCAAGACGATTCGATTGGTGGAGAGCGCGGCGAAGGGCGCTCACCTTGGGTGGAAGGCCGTATTTCAGGCCACTGGCATTGGCTGGTTGCGATTGGATGGCCCTGCTGGCGCGCTTGCGGCTGTTGTTAATAGTTTGCGCTCTGCATTGGAGGGTGACGGTGGGTCGCTGGTGATCGCACATCGATCCAGGTCGAAAGAAATGAGTGCGATTGACGCGTGGGGAAATCCCGGCGACGCGCTCCCGCTGATGCGTGCACTGAAGAACCGGCTCGATCCACGAAATACGTTGAACCCGGGCCGGTTCGTGGGTGGAATTTGAGCGAGACGCTAAAACCAGTCGAGATCGGCGCGTTTGACGCGCATCATCCGCCTTCGCAGCAAATCATCGACAAGTGTGTGCACTGCGGATTCTGCTTGCCGGCGTGTCCCACATACCTGTTGTGGGGGCAGGAAATGGACTCGCCGCGCGGACGAATTTATTTGATGAAGCTGGCGAAAGAAGGCGCGGTGGAAATGAACGAGCAGTGGGTCAGCCATTTTGACTCCTGCCTGGGTTGCATGGCGTGCATGACCGCGTGCCCTTCCGGCGTAGATTACGGAAAGCTGATTGAAGCGACGCGCGCGCAGATTGAACGAAACTATCCACGGACTGCCCGCGAAAAGCTGCACCGGCGATTCTTGTTCGAAGCGTTTACCAAGCCAGAACGAATGCGGTTCCTGCGCTTGCCGCTGCTGGTGTATCAGAAGTCCGGTTTGCAGAAATTGTTACGCGGGATGGGGATCTTTAAATTGCTGCCGCAATCGGTGGAAGCCATGGAAGCGCTGATGCCGAATGTGCGGGCGCAGGAAACGGTTTTGGAAGTAACGCCAGTGCAGGGAACGAAGCGTGGGCGCGTGGGGTTGTTGTTGGGATGCGTGCAGCGAACTTTCTTTTCGCACGTGAATGCCGCGACGGTGCGGGTGTTGAGCGCGGAAGGATTTGAAGTCGTCGCGCCACAGGAGCAGCCCTGCTGCGGGGCGTTGCTGATTCACGCGGGAGAAGAGGAACGGGCGCTGGAATTGGCACGCAAAACGATTGATGTGTTCGAACAGGCCAAAGTTGAAACCATTGTGACCAACGCGGCGGGTTGCGGATCGAACGTCAAGGAATATGGACATCTGTTGCGCGACGATCCCAAGTATGCGGCCCGGGCACGCGAATTTGCCGCAAAGTGCAAAGACATCAGCGAGGTGCTTTTTAATATTGAGCCGCGTGCGGCGCATAAGCCGCTGACGATGCGCGAGGCGTTTCACGATTCGTGTCACTTGCAACATGCGCAGGGCGTGCGTGCGCAGCCTCGGGCGTTGCTGGCGGGAATACCGGGACTGGAGATGGCGGAGATTCCCGAGGCGCCCATCTGTTGCGGATCGGCGGGAATTTATAATTTGGTTCAACCGAAAGCGGCGAATGAACTGGGCGATCGCAAGGCGGCACTGATTGCCCCGCTGCGTGCCACGGTTGTGGCCACCGGGAATCCAGGATGCTTATTGCAGTTGCAAGCCTCGTTGGCGCGAGCAGGCGAACGCACTCCGGTGCTGCACACGGTGCAATTACTGGACGCATCGATTCGTGGGGCCAGCGTCGAGTCTTTACTTCGCGGGTAATCAAACACGCAAAATTGAGGCGAGCAATTCGGCGGGATGCCAAACGTGGCGTTCGAAGCCAGCGTGGAGTTGTTCAGTGCACGACGTGCCGCTGGCGACCAAAGCGCGCGGTTCCTGATCGGCTTCTGCCGCGCGTATTTGGGCGAATAGATCTTCGCCCACGGCCATGCTGAGATCGTAGAAATCTGTCTTGTAGCCAAAACTACCCGCCATTCCGCAACACTCCACGGCGGAAGTAACCACGTCGAAGCCAATATCACGCAGCATCACTTCCGTAGCGGCGGCTGCGTTAATTGTTTTCTGCTGGCAATGCGCGTGATAGAAAAGACGCGTGCCCACTGGAGAGAGCAGTACGTCGAAAACGTCTTGCGCTGCGCGACCCGATTGTTTGAGCAGCCGTGCAACGTACTCGATAGGTTCGAAAGCGTGCGCTCGCAGGCGTTCGAATTGTTCGGTCGATTCTAATAGGTGCCGAGCGTCGCGACGAAACATGGCCAGGGAACTGGGCTCTACGACGATGACATCTCGCCCTTCCGCGACGAATTTATCGAGCAGGGAAGCGGCGGTTCGCGCATAACCTGTTGCGGTAGCGATCAGTCCCTGGGAAAGCGCGGCTCGGCCTTCGGGAATGGATTCGGTGACGCCGATATCGACGCCGAGGCGGCGAAGCAACTGCAATACAGCGATTCCGCGCTGTGGTAGACCGTAGTTGGTGAAAACGTCGGCGAAGAGCACGGCGCGCGCCATGGGCGAATCGGTTTCGGAATCAGGCACGCCCTCTGCGGCCTGCACCAGGGTTTGCGACGCGAACGCCGGTAGCGCGCGGTGGCGGTCCAGTCCAACAAGTTGCTGCATTCCTAAGCGCGCAATCGACGTGCCGCCGAATGCGTTAGATAGTAGCGAACTGCGCGCGCCCCATTCCGCGAACCAGTGATAATTGCCAAAGAAAATTTTAGAGGCAGGCGCGTGCTGATCGTCTTCGGCTACGGGCGTAAGCGCTGCGAGCATGCTGCTAGCAACCGAAAGGCCGGCAGCCTTATTCAAACGATCGCGCAAATTCTCATTCAGCCAGGGAATGTCGATGCGGATCGGACATTGATTCACGCAGCGCGAGCAGCCGGTGCAGAGATCAGAAAAGCGAGCATTTTCCAGTGCGCCGGTCCCCGCTTCCCACGCGCCGCCGATGCCTCCTGAATACGTTTCGCCACCAAAGGCGTGACCCCCGACAGTTTGAAAGTTCGCGCAAGAGTTGAGGCAAGCGCCACAGCGGATGCAATACAGCGTTTCGCGAAACACGGCGTCGTCTCGCATGCGCATGCGGCCATTGTCGATGAGAACGAGGTGAAACTCGCGCGGCTCGGCAGCGCGCCCGGATAGCGTGAACGGCGGATCGTGCAACGGCGGACTGATAAACGTGACATACGAGCTTTGCTTTTGTCCGGTGCCGCTGGCGGCGAGCAATTCCAGGAACGGCGCCATTTGCTGGCGCGCGCCAATCACTTTTTCTATGCCGGCAATGGCGATGTGCACCGGCGGAAGAAAACTGGTCATGCGGATGTTGCCTTCGCTTTCGACCAGCATCAACGTGCCGGTATCCGCCGCGATCAGATTTGCGCCGGTGATGCCCACATCGGCGTGCAGAAACTTTTCGCGCAGGCGCTCGCGGGCGAATTGCGTGAGCTCTTCGCCGGTGTCGAGCGGCAAGTCGGTATTGAACTTACGTTTGAAAAGTTCCGTGATGCGTTCGCGACTGTAATGGAGCGCCGGGGCGATGATGTGGGAAGGCTGCTCGTCGGCAACTTGCAAGATGAATTCCGCCAGGTCGGTTTCGGCGACTTCGATCCCGGCGCCTTGCAAAACGTGATTGAGGCGAATTTCCTCGGAAGTGATGCTCTTACCCTTCACCACCAGTCGCGCGTGATGTTGCTTGCAGGCGGCCAGAATATATTGGCAGGCATCCTGCGCAGTGGGGGCGAGAAAGAAGTGGCCGCCGCGCGCTGTCACTACGTTTTCTAGCGTATTCAAGAGTTCTGGCAAACGTTGGATGGAATCTTCTTTGATTTGCCGCGCCTGATCTTTGAGCTGGTCGTAATCAGCCAGGGCCGAAGTGGCTGCGTAGCGATTGCTATTAAAGGTCTGGGTATTTTTGCGGACGGCAGGGCTTTGAATTTTCAAGGCCATGCGAATGGCCAGGAGCAATGATTTCTTATCACTCTTGTTGGCGAACGCGCGTGGCGACAGCGAATCATTCGCGGCCGGTGGAGTTGGATTCGATTCGCGCATTCTCGGCGGCTACTCCAACAATAAGATATGCAAGCGGTGTGGGCCATGAACGCCACGAACTAATGGGCCCATATCTGCCGTGGCGCTGGGCCCAGTGATTAAGACCATGTCGCGGCGCAACGCTTCTCCCCCGAGGCACGCAGGATCGAACAAACTGCTGGGTCGCTCCACGATGCGGGCTGGATCAAGCAGCACAATATGAAGTGGCATCAGCAAACTGGCCGCCGAAGCAAGCGGCGAGCCCATCGCGATACACACCGAACCGCTGGACGCCACACCGGCGAACGCCGCAGTGATTCCGGCACCGGCGGTAGAAAGTTGCTGGTCGGTGGGTTGAAAGATTACCCCGGGAATATCGCGCAGTGCCGGCATCAGCGACGAAGGAAGAAACTCATTTGGACCCAAAACAATCACAGCAGCACCGTCCACAACCCGCTCGACAGCATCGCGCAAGTTGAAGGCTGAGGAAGCGATTCGCTGAACCGTGGCAGCAGCGCCGGCGGCATTCTCTTCGAAAATTGCTATCAAGTCTGGCATCGCGGCCACATCTTGTTTCATACATCGATCGATTCCAACAGGGTAACCCTTCGTCAGCGATACGCCCGCACAAAAAAGTACGCGCTCATGGTCAGCCCGATGATAATAACCAGCCCACGAATCCAACGCTGTGGCAGCTTCTGCGCAAAGTGCGCCGAGAAATATCCGCCAAGCACCGCTCCCAGAGTTAACACCAGCGCTTGTGGCCACACGACCGAGCCCGTAGCTATAAAGGTTACGGTGGCAACGCCGTTGATCACCATAACAATTAAAATCTTCAGGGCGTTCATGGCGTGAATGTCGGTCATACCCATCGCCGCCAGCATCGCTAGATTCATGATGCCAATACCACCGCCGAAGTATCCGCCGTACGTTGCGACGAGCAGTTCGAAGAACGATGCACCGGCGAGAGCGTTGTTGCTGGCGTCGTGCGAAATGCCATTGGAAATGCGCCCGGTCAGGTGCCGCCCAAAGGCAAAGAGTAGGGTAGCGGCGAGCATCAGCCAGGGAATGAGCCGCAAAAAGGTCTGCGCGGGAGTTTTGATCAGCAGAAGGGCGCCAGCCAGACCGCCAATGGCGCTCGTCACCAACAAGGGAATCATGACGCGCCGCGAGATGTTCAGGCGGTGTCGGTACGCGCCGCCGCTGGCCGCCGTGCCCACCCATAACGCCAAGGTGTTTGTTGCGTTTGCAGGGATTGCGCCGACCCCTGTGAATAAAAGTGCCGGAAATGCAATGAAGCTGCCTCCGCCCGCCACGGCGTTCATCGCGCCGCCCAGTGCTCCGGCGAGGAAAAGAAAGATGGCATGAGGAAGAGACAAGCAACTTTTCTACCATGAGACGGCACTAAATGACTAGAAACACCCGAGTCTGCTCCCAGCACATTAAGACCGACCACCCGGCCGGGATTAGCTGAAAACGAAGGAGATGGAGTACGATTGAGCGGCAAGAGAGCATCCTTGATACTGGGGATCGTCCAATCTTGGTGCGGGAGGCACTCATCACTAGTCTTAACAGGCCCCGCTATTTAGGGCCTTATCGCAAAGTACTTTTCACGGCGATAATTTGCCATCACCGGAAGGGGGATGGCATGGAGCGGCAGATACGTGTGCTAGTGGCCAATCGTCCCAAGTTAATGCGCGAAATTATTATCGAGACGTTTATCGACCAGCCAGACATCGCAATCGTCGGCGAAGTAGCGGAAGATGGAGACCTCTTGGCCCAGGTGCAAGAGACCCGGCCTGACTTTCTGTTCATTGCGCTGGATGATCCGGATAAGCGCCCATCGGTCTGCGACACAATTTTAAGGTTACATCCTGAAGTGAGCATCATCGCGGTGGCCGCCCACACCAACCGCAGCGTACGCTATTGGGCATCGTTCAACATTCATCACAGCGTGATGGAAGCGTCTGAGGAGGCAATTTTGGGAGTGATCCGGGGAAAAGTAACGCCAGCGGGGGAAGTGTCATGACAGAACTTTTCGGCCACAAACTAACCCAGAAGTTTTTGGTCTCGACTGGATTGCTGCTAACGATTTGCGTTTTCGCTTATGGTCAAGGGCAGGCTCCGATGCCGCGAAAACCACCTATTTCACAGGATGTGCCCGACACTCCGCCACAATTCACCTCGGAATTGAGCAGACAGA
>JBAVNY010000668.1:0-7745 GCA_049691535.1 Candidatus Acidiferrum sp. | reverse complement strand
AACATGACGAACATAAGAGACAAATTTTCCTGGGGAGTCGCCCGAAGATTCTCCACACGCTGTCTGGAGAATTTACCAGCCGCACAAAAAAGCCTCGTTGTGCAGGCTACAAAAATCGAGTCGCAGGTTCTTTGCTCTTAACTTGCCCAAAAGAAGCGGCACTTCCTGCGCGTGTACGGAAGCCCCTGAAAATCAACAGGTTGATCAACCTTAAGCAAGCGACCTTTAGGTTCATTGAACTGTGAGCCCATGCTAAGTCCCGTCGATTCAATCGCGCTGATGTCTCGAAACGGGCCAAATTCGCTCATTCTTTGCCCTTAACTGCCCAACCAAAACAAACGTCTTTGCTTAGGACCAGTGCAGATGTTTTGCCCTTAGCTTGCCCAAAACCGAGAATTAGATTTCTGCCTCGACAGTGCAATTTCAATTGGAAACTGTATGAAATTATGCGACACAGATGGCTACCAAAGTCGCGTTTGGGAATCTTCGCGACTTACAACCGCACTGAATCGATCCTTGGATTTGCGGAAACCCAAAGTGCTGCCCACAATCATCTATTTGTGGGCAGCTTTGAACGGCAATTGTGGACAAGAGAAAAGTGGGAATTACCAGTCAGAAATTTAAATGGTTTTTGGGCGCCCCAAGGGATTTTGGGCAAGCCTCTAATATCCGTGGGAATTGGGCGACTCAAATTTTAGAAAAGCTCTGTATAGCGGCTTGTTCGTCAATATGAACTTCGAAGACTTTGTCCAGTTGGGTGATCTGCAACAGGCCCTGAATTTTCTTGGTGGGATTCAACAATTTCAACTTGGCACCTCGGGACTTCAGAGGTTGGTAGGCGCCAGCTAGCTCTCCAATTCCAGCGCTGTCGATCAAGGTCACTTCCTGGAAATTGAGGATGATTTTTGTTCTCCCACTTTCGAGCAGTTCATGGATCGTGCGGCGAAGTAGCAGGCTTGGGTCTCCGAGAGAGACGGGGCCGCGCAGGTCGACGATGGAAACCGGACCGGCTTGCCGGTGCTTGGCGATTAGAGATGGCATAAGTCCTGCAATTTGCGCAGCTCTTCACGAGTCATAGAGAATTTATGCAATTACGAACCAATGGCCCAGTGGCATCTCTATAACAAAACCAAGTCGGCGTTAGTCCGATTCGAAGCCGCGCAACAGAAATGAATCTACTTCCTGTCTATGGTGTAGGCACGACGCGGTAGTACACACCGTTTGCGCCATAGGAAGCGCTGAACCAGGTGTTGCCGCAAAGATAGTATGCCGTGCCGTTCACGATGGGGGCAGCACATCCGGCCGGGATGGCTCCGACGATTTCTCCCATGGTGTAATTCTGGTTGGCCATAGCCGCAGCAGCGTTAGCATTGGCGGCCGCAGCATTGGCGTTCGCGGCTGCAGCATTCGCATTGGCCACGGCGGCGCTGTTGTTGGCGTTGGCCACAGCCGCTCCGACAACAGCTCCGGTAACGACGGCACCGGCGACGGCCCAACCACCGCAGTTGTAGCACCCGGAGGAATAGGAGTTCACGACGACCGGCGGGTGATAGGCACCGTAGTAGGGAGTCGCAGCAACCGGCGGATGATAGGCAGCACCGTATGCGCCACCATAGTAATGGTCGCTGGCAGCAACAGTTTGGCCGGAGGAAGTTGTACCAACGGTGCCGACACCAGCGTAGTGAGTTGCGCTGCCACCGTAGCCGTTGATCGCGGTAGTGGTGCCGGATCCTTCTGCGTGATACGCCGAGCCACCGTAGCCATTGGAGGCAGTCGTTCCTTCGCCTGCCGTGTGCGTGGCGGAACCGCCATAGGCATTTGAGGCGTTGGTGGTCCCCGAGCCTTCCGCGTGAGAAGCAGAAGCGCCGTATTTATTTGAAGCAGTGGTGCCCTCCCCTGCGGTGTGAGTGGCGCTGCCTCCGTAGGCATTGGTGCGCGTTGTCGAGTCACCGGTGTGGGAAGTGCTGCCGCCTCCATAAGCGTTTGCGTGGCCCCAACCCCAGGCTGTCATCCAAGGAAATACGGTGATTACGATGCTGAGCAAACTGACGAAAAGTTTTTTCATGACGTTACTCCAATTCACTAAGAACGATTATTAGCTAGAGCTAGTTTGGTTTGGCCGGAGTGACTGCAGGTGGCTTCACGTCTCCGGGTTTGGGAAGAGGAGCATCCGGGCGAGCAAACTTGATGTGTTTTGCTGTTTTCACCTTTGGCGATCCAAAAACGTCCCCGGGCACGGACTTGTCGATCTGCCAGTTGGAGAGCTCTAGACGGTGACGGAGTTGTTGAGGATCGTCGACGAAAACGGCGCGAAGCATGCGAGGAAGTTTGTCTTCCACGCCGATCCAGATTTCAACGAATACTCCACCGGTATCGTAAGCAATCATATCGGTGGTGGTGCCTCCGACAACTTTAGACTGGCCGATATAGAAGGCGAGTCGCAGGTCGTCGGAGATGTCTTTGTAAGGATCAGAGACAATCACGTCGTCGAAGGGAAAGTAAATAGCCGCATTGTGATAGGCGACTTCGAGCGTTTCGTCAATCGTGGGAGGGGCGTCGGCTATGGCAACCAAATCTTCCGCCGGAGCATAGGCCATCATGAGTTTGCCGTCGTAGTAGAACTCGGAGGCAGGTCCATCACCCAAAGTCACGACCCGCAACTTGTCGGGGCGTTGCAGGATGACTTCAGACTTGGTGGTGTAGGCGAGCGGAATCCCGACGCGGCTGGGACTCTCGTACGTAACCTCAGCGGTGAAGGACATGGAATGCGCCGCGGCTAAGCGGGCACACGAGGCTTTTAATATTTCGAGGGCTTTCGGCTCGAGCGTCCCTTTGCTGTCAGGAGCAATTGCCGTCACCTTGTTTCGCGCCGCATCTGTCAGGGAAGCTGGCTCGAGGTTCTGTGCCTGGGAAGGAGTTATAGTCGAGAGACTGAGCAGGAATATTGGTGCAGCGAGTCTAAGTAGAATCTTCATGGCGCTCCCCAGGGGATACTCCTAAATCGCCGAGTATCAGAACAATCATGGAATCAACCCGCACTCGAACATTTTGTTGGCGATTGGGGCGGCAACTCTGCCGATGAAGGCGGCGCGCATTTGCGGATCGGTTTTAAGAAAGGCGATGGCCTTTTGTTCTTCGGCGGTGGGTGGAGCCTTCTCGGATTTTTTCTTCCAGAGATCTTCGCAGCTGGACTGCTGATATTTCAGCACGATCTTGTCGGCAACTTTATCCATGATGGGGAACTGCTGTGGTGGCTCAGCCAGTGCACCGCTCGGCCGTAACAGCGCGAGCGAGCCGACCAAGGTTGAAAACACTGCCAGACAGACAATCGAGAGATAAAAACGCTTCATTGATTCCTCCTAAAATTCGAACTTTGTATCCCTGAAAACTTAAAGCCAATGTAATGCCCAGCCACGCGATACGAACTGAACCCGGATGTCCTACTTCAGAAAAATAGTTGCGCCAATGGACAGGAATAGAAGTGATGATGAAGCGAACGTTAACGCACACAGCTTATGCTTATGGTTCGCATTCATCATGATCTCCCGATGGCCTTGCTGACTTCTACTTCCGCGACTGCTCGTGCTTTTCTGCTGGCTGCTTCGGCACGCCAACGTGCCCGGTTGATGCTTCCCACTGGCGTGCTATCTGGCGTGGAATGTCCGGTGACATCGAAATACGCCGCGTCACTTTCGTCTGGACGAAGCTGAGAATTGGCGAGCAGGGTGAGGCGAGCGACAGTGTGGAAGGGAGCTTCGTTTTCGTCCCATTCGAGACTGGCGTTCTCGACCCAGAAGCTGGTGTCATGACTTTTGCCCCAGTAGGTCATGCGCTCTGCGTCCAGGAATTGAAGCGCGAAGTCGAATCCGCTCATCTTTCCGTCTTCCTTAACGTGGCGAATTAGTTCGTCTTGCAGGGCTTTCGGATTAGATTTTTGCAGCAGACGCGCTGGGTTACCGGGCAGTGGTATGGCGGACTGTTTGACTACGTCGAAAGGCCCGTGACGGAAGGGAACAGTGCTCCAATAGCGAAGTTGCTGATACGGCTGGACCTTCTGGTGAGCCTGTAGTTGCGCCAAGACGAGCGTTCTCATCACGCGCAATTTATCCTCAAACGACAAGGACCATAAACCTTTGGCTGGATGGGAAGCGGTAAGCAACTTCATCGTTGCCAGAAATGCCGGCGCGTCATTAATAGGGAGCGTCGTTGCGTTTTGCAGGGAGAAGTCCTGCCGGCCACCGCTGGAAGTGGAAGAATTCGTTAAATCGACGGAAAAGGACAAGGAGCGAACGTCGGCTTTAAAGTCGGAATTCACCTTTGGATCTGAGTTGCCGAAACGTACGATCGCGGGATAGACACCAGGTTTTGCGAATATTCCTTTGGCAAGCCGACTCGTTAATTCGGGCCCACGCTGGGTACTAAGATCAAACACTTCGAACTGTCCGCGCACACACGTACCCTTCACGTGAGTACCGCGGCCAATGGGGCGTTTTTGTTGGCTTGCGGAATTCGCCTGCAGCAGGAGCACGTATTCGACGATCTCTTCGAAAAGAGCGCTTTCTTGATCAAGATTCCGGTCAGCGTCGTTTTCGGTTATGCCGAACTGTCGGGTCAGGAACAGCATGGAGATCCTCTCAATTGGTAGTGGCTCATCGGCTTGCTCCGAGACTGGCTATGAACTTTAGGGCCGTGACGCTGGGCAAAAAGCAGTAGGCGGCGGCCTTGGTGGTTACGAAGCTTGAAAAGCCGTTGAGCTTAATGGGAGGCGCGCCGTTTGATTGAGGAATTACGAAGATGCTTTCCGCAGGATCTTGCGTGCCAATCATGGGATCTTTGGATTTGGGATTGAGTCTGACGGAGCCTGCGAACTCACTGTCGTTCACCCAGTGCCCTAAGACAAATTCATATTGATTCTCGATGCTGGAGTTGATGAAGTAGCCGAGCAGACCGCGTTCGATACCGTCGTAGGGTAGCTTTGGATCGTAAGTCGGTCCGTAGGGAAGGCCGCGACGTATCAGGCGATGGGTATTGTTGCTGCCACCGGGTTCGCCTTGGCCGGTGACTGGTTGACCTCGCGGATTGATGCGCCGCATGTGCGCGCCGACGGGACAACGCAATCCCTTCGGATCGCCGGAACCGTCGGCGTTTACATATTCGAAATTGTTGAACTGCTCGGGTGTGAGTCCGCTTGCAGGGTTATCCGTGTCGGGAGACAAGGCGAGAGGCACGCCGTTGCGCCAGCGTCCGCAGATTTTGGCGGCGAGAAGTTCTGGATCGATCTTGTCCTTGTTGGATTGCAGGAAATTTTCGAAGCCGACAACGTCGGTCTTGATCATCTTGAAAACGGCAAAGCTGCCATTGAGGCCGAGTTCTTTGGGCTCCGGGACGATGTAGTTTTCTGCACTGTCTAGCAAAACAAAAAGCCACGGCTCGCAAGGTTGCTGGTGATCTGGAGTAAATTTTTCTGGCGCGCCGCGGACCGTAGTCATGCTGATGCCGTCGGTGTATCCGAAGGGAACTTTAGCTGTGAAATTCGGCTTCCCGTCTTTTATTTCCATCAGCGCCATGCCATCGGCAGTCCAGATTTCGTGGAAGGCATCACCTTCGGAGAAAAGAGCGGAGAGCCTGCTGCTGTAGTTCTGCATTGCCTCCGGACTGATCGCGTGCAAGGTCACAAGCACGTGATCCCTGCCCACGCCAAACGTGCTGCTCCAATTCTGCGGAGCACTTGCTCCCGTGTCGCCAACTAGATTGGCCCGTTGGGCGGCTCCGGCGAGAAATGCGCCAAACGATTTGAAGGACAGATTAGGAACGAGCTTTTCGATTTCAAGTGCGACTAGGCCCGGCCACGTGATTCCGACGTTCAAGCAATAGTCGGGTTTGCGTTTGGGAGTGTCGGCGAGATTGTCGTTGGGGCCCGGCTCAAATCCGACGTGCCAATCTTCGGCAGTAGTGATTTGAGGAGTATCGGACTCATCGCCACTGACGAGGCGTCCCAAGAGTTTGCGTGCCGCGGAGGGGACGCCCACGGTCAGCAGAAAGTGTCTGACCATCGGCATTCTGTAGCCGCGAAGTATGAAACCTTGAATATCGCTGAGCTCGAGTTTGCTATTGGTGCGTGAATCATTGTCCCGGGCGGTTTTTTCATGACTCTCGCGCCCAAACACACGTCGGAAAAGTCCGCCTCCTTCTTTCTGTTCCGGTATTTGCGTTTTGTTGCTCTGAGTCATGGGCGTCTTCTCCTTGCTCTCGGGGCGCCGCAGATCTGCCTTGCCCCGGGACGTTTTAGCTGGCTGCCGCTGCGCCCTGCGCTTTGCTGTCGGCGATCAGTGCGTGAATATCCTGCACACTGAGACCGGGATAGGCCTGATAGAAACCCATCGCAGTGCGGTTGGCTCCTGCCGCGAAATCAATAAACTCCTGAAGGTACTTTCTGCACGGCGAGGGTGGCGCGCCCTTGGTGAACTTAAAGAGAAGGTCGAAAATCGGTCCAATATTCTTCGTGAAGTCTGCAATGTACTTGTCGAACGATCCGTCGTAGACGGTGAAAAAGCCGATTTGATTGTCTTCCAGCTTGACGAATTGTGCGAAATGGGGTGTTCCGACTTTATTGAGGTCCTTGGTTGTTCCGCTACCCCTCGCCCGCAGAATCAGTTCTACTTCGATGAAAGCAAGCTTTGATTTCATCGGTAGGATGACGAGGAATGGATTCAGTTCAGTTGTGCCGACAACATCCGCAGCAGACGCCAAGCCCTTAATCTCCTTGACGGTCACATCCGGGTAGGCGGTATACAGATTCACCGCTTGAACCAGATGCGCCGCGGCCCATTCTACAAAGGCGTCCGAATTAGAGGCCACGGGAGATGATGGAGGGTCATCAACATGTAGAAATATTCCATCGAACACTGGCCCGGCCTGCTTCGCGAGCTCGCCCATGAGCTGAGCGAATTCTCCGTCGAAGTCTCCAAGAAACAGCAGAGTCTTGTCGCTCAGCACAGTAAATCGCGAGTAGTGAATCGTGCCGATAGCATCTTGCGCCTTAAGAATTGTCGGAATGAGCGGTGGCAATTCTTCGCCAATCGCCTTCGCGTCGGTCGGTGATTTCAAGGGAAAGCTCAATGTAAAATGGTTCTGACTCATCACATGTTCTCCTTTGCTCCTCGTCTTCGCGTTATGCTCTTACTCGTTAACCCAATTTTTGGCGACTCCCCGCCTCAAGCTCTGCAGTCTTGCTGAAACAAACTAAACACCAGATTCCAAATCCGAAATGAAGTGCGATGGCTGGCCACAAACCGATGCCGATCAGCCGCTGGTTGAACCGCGCGGAAAGGAGTACAACCATCACCGCGGCGTCATAGAACAGCATGGATCCAACTATCCTCGACGGAGTTTGGCCTGCTCTCGTCAAGATCCACCAAGCCGCTCCCAAAGAGAACACTGTAACTCCGGCACCACGACCAATAACGCTGGCCAGTGGGTCGTCGAGTTGCGAGCCAAACAACAAGGAAACAAATGCCGAAGGAGATATGAGCAACAGAAGTCCGGTTAGTGCTGTGTCTGCGGATTGCGCAATGAACAACGTCTTCAAGGCTGTCTCCCATACCATCTGAACGGAACCGTGTAGAAGTCCGGCATCAGCGGTGGCAGTTGCTCTGTCAGGGCTTCGCGTCTGCAGGTGTTTTCAGCGGGAAGTCGAGAGTGAAATGGTTGTACTTCATATCCTGCTCTCCTTTTTGGAAGACCTT
>JBAVNY010000667.1:0-3482 GCA_049691535.1 Candidatus Acidiferrum sp. | reverse complement strand
TAGGGGACCCAGATGTTCTTTACTTGGTGGGAGTGCTCGAGGTACCAGCGGCCTTCGCCTTGATGGGCTTGGAAGAAATTCAGTTCGTGACCTTCGTTGGTCCAGACTTGTTTCAGATTGCCAATGGAGAGGGCTTTGGCGGTGGCGCAGAGGTGATCGTCGCCGTAGCACCAGAGCGCGTCGAGATCATCATGTTCGGCGAGCACTTTTAGCAACTCGGAGACGCGTCCGGGAACCAGATTGACGACGCCACCCGGCAGATCACTGGTTCCGAAAACTTGATATAAGTCGCCGGCGATCAGTGGGTACCTTTCCGATGGAACAGCTACGACGGTGTTTCCGGCGCAGATCAGCGGCAGAACCAGCGAGAAAAATCCTAGCAGGGGCGTGTCTGTCGGGCAGATTACGCCGACGGTACCCAGCGGTTCATTCATGGCGATGGCGATGGTACGCAGCGGCGGGTTGTGAACCGCACCATCGTATTTGTCGGCCCAGGCGGCATAGGAGAAGAGTCGTTCCACGCTGAGATGGACTTCGGCGGCGGCCTGTTTGTGACCCACGGCGAGGGCGAGCCGGCCGGTGATTTCATTGGCTCGCTGCGAAAGATTTTCCGCGATGTAGAAGAGTACCTGAGCACGATTGTGTGCTGTGGTCTTGGCCCAGGTTTCGGCCTTGCGAGCGGCTTCGACGGCGTTGCGAATATCTTTTCGATTGCCTAGCGGAGATTCGCCGAGTAGCTCGCCTTTCAATCCACGGACTTCGACGCTGTAACCTGAGTCTGGGCGGGCTTGCTTACCACCAATATAGAGTTTTACGGTGCGATCGATTGACGGGCTGGCGACTTCGACATCGCCGTTCGGCTGAACCTTCGCGGCTTGCAGAGCCGGAGCGTTACGGAACCACGTGGGCTCCAAATATTCGAGCAGGCCTTCTTTGCCGCCTTCACGTCCATAGCCGCTTTCGCGATAGCCGCCGAAGCCGCACGCGGCGTCGAACAGATTAGAGCTGTTCACCCAGACCACGCCGGCTTTGATTTGCGCGGCGACATGCAGCGCGACGTTGATGCTTTCACTCCAGACGCTGGAGGCGAGTCCGTAGACGGTGTTATTGGCGAGCTCGACGGCTTCGCGAGGAGTGCGGAAGGTCATCGCCGTAAGGACGGGACCAAAAATTTCCTGCTGCGCGACGATGGAAGTGGGATGAACGTTGCTGAGCAGCGTTGGCTTGAAATAAAAACCACGAGTGGGCATAACCATTTCCGGCTGCCAGCAAGTTGCGCCGTCGGCAATTCCCTGCTGCACGAGTCGCTCGATGCGCTCGAGTTGCACGCGGGCGATGATTGCGCCAATGTCGATGGCTTTGTCCAAAGGCGAGCCGACACGCAGAGTGCTCATACGCGCTTGGAGCTTGCGGGTCAGCTTGTCGGCGATGCTTTCCTGCATCAGCAGGCGCGATCCGGCGCAGCATACCTGGCCTTGGTTAAACCAGATGCCGTCGACCAGGCCCTCTACCGCGCTATCGAGGTCAGCGTCTTCGAAAACGATGAAAGGCGACTTGCCACCGAGTTCGAGTGAAAGGCGTTTGTGGGAGTTGGCGGTGGCGTGGCGGATGGCGCGGCCAACTTCGGTAGAGCCTGTGAAGGCGATCTTGTCTACATTGGGATGCTTGACTAGGGCTTCGCCAGTCGAGCCATCTCCGGTGATGATATTGACGACGCCAGCGGGCAAGCCAACTTCATTGCAAATTTCTGCGAACGCAAGGGCGGTCAGCGGCGTGTATTCTGCGGGCTTCAAGACCACCGTGTTTCCGGTGGCCAGTGCGGGGGCGATTTTCCAGGCCAACATCAGCAGCGGAAAATTCCAGGGAATGATTTGGCCGATGACGCCGCAGGCAGCGTAACCCGGAAATTCCTGATCGAGAAGTTGTGCCCATCCGGCGTGGTAATAAAAGTGACGGGCAACGAGGGGGATGTCGATATCGCGGCTCTCGCGAATCGGTTTGCCATTGTCGAGCGTTTCGAGGACGGCTAAGCGGCGCGAGTGCTTCTGGACTTGGCGGGCGAGGGCATACAAGAAGCGTGCGCGAGCGTGGGGCGTGAGTGCTTGCCAAGAGGGCAGAGCTGCGCGTGCGGCTTTCACGGCGGCGTCTACATCGGCAGCGCTGCCTTGCGCGACTTCGGCAATTTTTTCGCCGGTGGAAGGATCGGTGGTTTCGAAATATTTGCCGTCGGCAGGAGCCTGCCAAGTTCCATTGATGAAATGGCCGAACCGGCGCTGATAGCGGTCGAGCCACAACAGGGATTCTTTTGGATCTTCCGGCGCAGGCCCGTACTCCATGGTGCCGAATTTTTCGATTACGCTCATCGTTTCTCGCTTAGGCTAATGGGTGGCGGTATTCCGCGGAATATCGCCCGGTAACG
The DNA here is from genome assembly GCA_049691535.1 of Candidatus Acidiferrum sp. Taxonomy (GTDB): domain Bacteria; phylum Acidobacteriota; class Terriglobia; order Acidiferrales; family UBA7541; genus Acidiferrum. Next base: position 1,063 of record JBAVNY010000667.1, on the reverse strand, counting down.
TGAAATTCCAATTGGCGCTCAATGTCGGCGAGCATGCCGCTGGCACCAAAGCGAAATAGATGCGGACTGAGCCAATCATTGCCCAGCTCTTCCTTCATCAAGGACAACCACTGCAGCGACTGCTTGGCGGTCCGGATGCCACCAGCGGGTTTAAAACCAACGGCCATGCCAGTCTCTTCCGCGTAATCACGGATGGCGCGGGTCATGACCAGGCCAACTGGCAAAATGGCGTTGACTGTTTCTTTGCCGGTGGATGTCTTGATGAAATCGGCTCCGGCCATCATAGCGACAAAACTGGCGCGGGCGACATTTCGCAGCGTCAGCAAATCGCCGGTGCCGAGGATTACTTTCAGATGAGCGGGGCCGCAAGCATCTTTGAAGGCGACAATTTCGTCGTACAGCTTTTGCCATTGCGCGCCGAAAACGTGAGCGCGGGTGATTACCACGTCGATTTCCTGGGCGCCTGCGTCAACGGAGCGCCGGATTTCTCCGATTCGTTCTTCGATGGGAGATAAGCCGGCGGGAAAACCGGTTGAAACGGCGGCGACCGGGATTTTTGTGCCTTCCAGGGCTTTCCGGGCGGTTGCTACAAAGAGGTGGTAAACGCAGACTGCACCGACCTGAATACTTAGCTTCTGGATGCCCAATTTCTCGACGATTTCATGCTGGATTGGTTGGCGGGCCTTGGCGCAGAGGCGGCGGACACGCTCGTCGGTGTCGTCGCCGGAAAGCGTTGTCAAATCCATGCAAGTGATGGCACGGAGGAGCCAGGCGATCTGCCAATCTTTTTTCACGGTGCGGCGGGTCACGAGGGTGGCGGCGCGCCGCTCGACGGCACTGGTATTGACGCGGACGTTTTCGACCCAGTCAAGATTCAGGGAAGTGCCGCGATTGGGAATGAGTTTTTTGCCATGCAGTGTGGCAATGGCATGAGATGACGGGTTTAAATTAGAGCTAACGGCCCGCGGCTGGTTACGTTCGGTAATTTCCAGGCGATGTTCCTTGTCGCTACTCATGACGATTTCCTCAAACGTCCAGTTTACAGGGAAGACGAGGCCTGAGC
>JBAVNY010000666.1:0-15830 GCA_049691535.1 Candidatus Acidiferrum sp. | reverse complement strand
GCCTGAATTTCTCGCACGGTACGCACGAGGAACACGCGCAAAGCTTTACTATGCTTCGCCAAGCAGCGCTTGAACTCGAAAGGCCCCTGGGAATCCTCGTCGATCTGCAAGGACCCAAGATTCGCACTGGCCCACTGGCAGGAGGCGGCACGGTCACGCTGCGTACCGGCCAAAAATTCACAATTACTACCGCGCAGATTCTGGGCGATTCCACACGGGTCAACACTACGTTTCGTCCCTTGCCTCGCGAAGTAAAACCTGGCGACCGCATACTTCTTTCCGATGGGCTGATTGAACTGCGAGTCGAGAAAACGCACGGGCGCGAAGTAATTTGCCACGTCGTGAATGGCGGCATTCTTGGCGAGCATAAGGGTATTAATCTTCCTGGTGTGAAGCTGCGCGTACCCGCTTTGACGCCGAAAGATCGCGCCGATCTGCGTTTTGCATTGAAACAGGGCGCCGATTACATTGCGGTAAGTTTCGTGCGCCGCGCCGAAGATGTCTTGTTGGCCAAGTCGCTGATTCGCCGCGCCAAGAGAGACACCCCGGTGATCGCCAAGTTGGAAAAGCCGGAAGCGATCGAAAACTTGGTTTCCATTCTGCAGGCTTCCGATGGCGTGATGGTCGCGCGCGGCGATCTTGGCGTGGAAATGAATCCCGAGCGCGTGCCCGTCGTGCAAAAAAATATCATTGCCCGCGCGCGCGAGTTCCGCCGGCCAGTGATTACCGCAACGCAGATGCTGGAATCGATGACCCAGAATCCTCGCCCAACGCGTGCCGAGGCTTCCGATGTGGCGAATGCAATATTCGATGGCTCCGACGCAGTGATGCTTTCCGCTGAAACCGCGTCCGGCATGTATCCGGTTGAAGCTGTCACGATGATGGGCCGGATCATTGAAGAGGCCGAGGCCAGCATTCACGAGTTTCCTCGTCCGGTGACGCAGGAACGCCTAAAGGTGCCGGAGACCGTCGCGGAGCTGGTTTGCCACGCATCTCGTGAGTTACACATGAAACTGATCGCAGTGTTCACGCACAGCGGATTCACGGCGCGACTGGTTTCGCGTTATCGCCCGCTGGTGCCCATCGTAGCATTTTCTCCGGAAGTGGCAACCCGCCGTCGCATGGCGTTACTCTGGGGCGTCACTTCTCGCTCGATTATGGATATCAAAAAGATCGATGGATTAGCTGCGGTCGCGGAGAAGCGACTTCTGGAAGAAAAGTTAGTGAGAAAAGGGGATGTCATCGGCATAGTGGCCGGAACGCCGATGGGCATTCGTGGCACAACCAACTTTATGAAGTTCCACGTGATTGGCGGCCTGACCTGACCTGCTGTTTTGGCAGGACAAGCTGAGAATTAATTGACCCAGGTGTCCGGGCGCGAGGGCGGCTCGTCTTTCTGTTTCTTCATAAACACTTCAAATTTCTTGCGGTTCCTTTGATATTTCCAATCGGCCATTTCGTTTCGAACGCGAAACAGAAATGAGCCGCGTCGCAAATAAATCCAGCCGATCAGCATCCCGCCCAAATGGCAAAGATGGCTGACGTTGTCTCCCGTAGCTCCGAGCGTGCTAAAGAATTCGATCGCGGCCATTACCGCAACGAACGGACGCATCGGAATCATTACCGGAAGTGGAAATAACCAGATTTGCCGTTCGGGAAAGAGAATCGCGTTCGCGATTAATATGCCGAAGATCGCACCTGAAGCACCGATAGTTGGCACGTCAGCGGGCTGGTGTCCCCATAGCATCGGCGTGACTTTCACCAGAATGGTCAGAATTCCAGCGCCTACGCCGCACAAGAAAAAGTAATCCAGGAAGCGCTTTTTCCCCCAGACCAGCTCCAGTTCGCGTCCAAACATCCACAGCATCAGCATGTTGATCAGCAGATGGAAAAGTCCGCCATGCAGGAATAGATACGTAAACGGCTGCCAGATCCTCAGGCCGGGAATCGGTCCCAGCGGAACTAGGCCGAACCGCATGATCACCTGTTGATATTCGACGACCTTCCCAAAAAAAATGGCAATGAGAGTTTGAACCAGAAAAACGCCCGCGCAGGTTAGCACTAGAGTCTTCACGGCTGGCGTGATGAAGCCGCGCCAGTCAAATCGGACGCGCGGCGCCCCGAATCTTGTGCCCATAGCAGAAGTGTACGGCGTGTGAGGTTGCCCAGTCAAAATAGGAATGTGGGGCGGTGCGCACCAGGAAAGGCGCGTGCGATTGCGCCGGATTGAAAACGCCACGCAAGTTTGGAACTGCGCTTCGTTATTTCAATACCGCACGGGCGTCGCATGCTTCTCACCCGCCCCTCGCAGAAATGGGGCAACCGAAGAAGTGAATCGCGGTTTGCAGACGGTGGCCAGCGCGACGGAAGAAATGAGCGCCAGCATCCAGGAGATCGCCAAGAACGCCACGGAAGCCGCCAAAGTAGCGAATAACGCAATGAAAACCGCGTCGGACACCAACCTGATTGTAGCGAAGCTCGGAACTTCGAGCGCACAGATCGGCTAGGTAATCAAGGTAATCACGGCGATCGCGCAAAAGACTGACTTACTCGCTCTGAATGCCACGGTAGAAGCCGCGCGCGCAGGAGAAGTTGGTGCTGGATTCGCCGTAGTTGCCAATGAAGTGAAGGAATTGGCCCAGCAAACGGCCATTGCCACCGAGGATATCAGTCGCAAGATCGAAACAATTCAAGCCGATGCCAAGAGCGCGGTCACTGCCATCGCATCGATCAGCGAAGTAATCGGCCACGTCAACGATATCTCTGGCACCATCGCCACCGCGGTCGAAGAACAATCCTCCACCACCAGCGAGATGTCTCGCAATCTTTCTGAAGCGGCCAAAGGCTCGGGAGATGCGGCGCAGAACATTCACGGCGTGGCGCAAGCTGCTCAAAGCACATCACAAGGTGCCACGGATTCACAGAACGCAGCGAAACAATTGGCACAGATGTCCACGCAATTGCAGGAATTGGTGCACCGGTTCAAAGTAACTTCCGACGGGCACGCAACGCACGTCGGCGCGTGACAGACATAAGGAAACTTCTTTACGCCGGACTTGCGCGCAACGACGATTTTTAATCGAGCTTCTTGCGAGCGAAATAAAATAACGATCCTGCCAACAGAAGGAACATGACCGCACCGAAAAGATTGCTGGTGGCCAGTGGCCCCAGCAATTTAGGACCGAACGAGAATAGGTCGGGCCGCCACGGCAGTCTCAATACGGTAGATACCCAACCCGGTACCCGCGTGGAGATTTCCGGATCCTGCAGCAGCGCGATCACGATTCCCAGCAGGCCAAAAATACCGCCGGCAGCAATCAGTCCGCTGGAATACAGCGCGCCTGGACTCGCTTCGCTGTCGCCCTCCACCTTCTCCTTCATACTCGCTTCCACCGCCCATCGCACCAGACCGCCGGCAAACATCGCCGCCGTAGTGGCCATGGAAATATATAAGCCGGTCGCAAAGGCCAGCGAGCGTACGCCCAGCACCTCTACCGCGATGACCAGCGCGACGCCCATCAGCACCAATCGCCACGGCAATCGCTGGTTCAAAATTCCGCTGATCACCGTAGCCATCAGCCGAGCTTGAGGCGCGGGGGCTTTGTCGCTGCCGATGCCCTGCGCCCACTGCAATTCGATTTGCTTGCTCCCCGGATCGTAAAGATATTCGCCATCCGGAATTTCGTGCGAGCCTAGCGAATTGATTAGTTCGTAGTTTTTGCCCTGATACGCAAACGTTTCGCGCTCTACCTTCACTCCCGAGGGTAGCGATTGAATATTTACTGCGATCTGAGTAGGCAGATAACGTTCCAGCCCTTTGTTCATCAGGTTGAGTGTAGCGCCAATCGCGATGGTGGAAATCGTGACGCCCACCAGCAATCCCATCTGCTGCCAGAACGGCGTCGCACCCACGAGATACCCCGTCTTCAAATCCTGCGAAGTGGCGCCGGCGATCGCCGCGGCAATACAGGTTACGCCGCCGATCATCAACGCCAGCACCGCGTAGTTGGGAGCCGTCCAACCGGCGACGAAAAATATCGCGCAAGTAGCCATCAGCGTCGCGATGCTCATGCCGCTGATCGGGTTCGACGAATTTCCCAGCAATCCGCTGATCCGGCCAGCCACCGTGACAAACAGGAACCCAAACACCACCACAAAGACGCCAGCAAATAAGTTTTGATACCAGCGCGTCTCTGCGCCTTGCATCGGGTGAAACGTCAGCAGGATCCACATCATCACCACGATCAGAATCGAGCCGGTGATCACCCATTTCATCGGTACATCACGTTCCGTGCGGCTCGACGATGCGACCGCTCCCCCACCCTCCACGCGCACGTCTTTCATACCCGCCCGCAGCGCCGAGATAATGGTTGGCAGTGTTCGCAGCAAGGTGATTAATCCAGCCGCTGCCACCGCACCCGCGCCCATAGGGCGGATGTAACTCCTCCAAATATCGTCCGGCGTCATCAGCGGGATGGGAATCGTGGAAGGATAGATTGGCGTGTTCCCGGCAAGTTGCCCGTAAAATTTAATCGCCGGCATAATCACCAGCCACGACACAATGCCGCCGGCAAACAGAATGCCCGACACTTTTGGCCCGATGATGTAGCCCACGCCCAAGTATTCCGAAGTGATCGCCGCGCGAAACGAGGCTCCCGGATACCACCCTGGCCGATTTTCCGGCTGCGAAGTCCAGGCCTGCACGGTGTTCATCAGGAAGGTGTACACGCCGCCCAATCCCAAACCCCAGAACACCCGTCCGGCAAACGAGCCGCCGCGTTCCCCGGCCACCAGCACATCGGCGCATGCCGTGCCTTCCGGAAACGTGAGGTTGCCGTGCTCCTTCACGATCAATTGCCGGCGCAACGGAATCATGAACAATACGCCGAGCCAGCCGCCCAGCAGCGCCAGCGGGAAGATGCGCCAGAACGTAAACTCCGAACCAAATCCCAAAAAGATCAAAGCAGGAAGCGTAAACATTACGCCCGCAGCCAGCGACTCGCCGGCGGAACCCGTAGTTTGTACGATGTTATTTTCGAGAATCGTTGAACGCCCGAAGGCTCGCAGAATGCTGATCGACAAAACAGAAATCGGAATTGACGCGGAGACCGTCAGTCCGGCGCGTAGCCCCACATACACGGTGACCGCACCAAACAGAAGTCCAAACAGTGCTCCCAGCAGCACCGCCCGCAGAGAAAATTCCCGGGGACTTTCTCCCGGTGGCACATAGGGGTGAAATTCTCCCCCGGATGCCGTGGAACTCCATGGGCGGTCGCTCACCGTGTCCTCCGATTACGAATGGATCGTGAAATTTGGATGAAGCTGGTGCGCGCCGATTATGCCGCACCGCAGCCCGAGCGCAAAGTGATTCCTGAACGTTGATATTCAGTGACAGGCTATTTGCGTGTCGGTCACTCTCCAATAGCAGTACCCCAGGTCCTATTGACAGCAGGCGTTTCCCTCCGTATTGTCTTCTAAACTCACGTACTCAGGTTGGTAACAGTGGATCCGATCAGGCCCCGCCCCTTGATGGCTCACTGCTGTCGCAGGTTCGATTCGCCTCGCTCGCGAATCCGTGTCCCTTGGTCATTCCATTCGCGGAGATTACAAGTGTCCATACGACGGTGCTGTGCCGTACTCATCATTTTATGTACCTCATTGCTAGTATTGCCGCGACGCGCTGCTCTCGCGGATGATTGGCTTCCCATCGATCCCGCCGAATTGAAGATGACCAGCGAACCCAAAGCCCCCGGTGCCCCAGCCATCTACTTGTACCGCCAGGTCGACCGCAAAGATGCCGGGCACGGAAATCACACCGAGCTAAATTATGTCCGGATCAAAATATTGACGGAAGAAGGAAGAAAGTAGGGCGACGTCGAGATCCCTTACTCGCGAGCGGTGACGGCGATCAGTAATATCCGTGCGAGGACCATTCATCCAGACGGCAGCGTCGTGAATTTCGAAGGCAAGATTTTTGAGAACACCATTGTTAAATCCAAGACTCTAAAATACCTGGCCAAGACATTTTCAATGCCGGATGTGCAGGTCGGCAGCATTATCGAATATCGCTACATCTTGGACTTCGAAGATTCTCACATTTACTTTTCCAACTGGCTGATCAGCGAGGAGTTGTTTACAAAGAAAGCAGTCTTCTCATTGCTGCCCTACGAGAGGCTCCCGGTACAGTGGAACTGGCCAGCCGGGTTGCCTGTGGGCACCGAGCCTCCCAAGATGGACCAATTGCGCGTGGTGCGCATGACCTGCGTGGATGTTCCCGCGTTCCGAAAAGAAGATCACATGCCTCCCGAAAATGAGGTGAAATTCAGAGTAAATTTTGTCTACAGCGAAGATGGCTTCGAAAGTGACTCGGACCACTTCTGGAAGAAATACAATAAGAAACAGTACGATCAGACAGAGAAATTCGTTGATCGGCGCAGCGCTATGGAATCCGCAGTGTCTCGTGTCATTTCACCCTCCGATACGCCTGATGCCAAGCTCCGCAAAATCTACGCACGATGCCAGGAAGTGAGAAACCTGGATTTCGAGAGAAGAACCGATCAGTCGCAGGAAAAGTTAAAGCCTAACGGCAATGTTGAGGATGTTTGGAAAAACGGGGTTGGCTCTGGCCATGATATCAATTTGCTCTTTCTTGCTCTTACGCGAGCCGCCGGATTTGAAGCCTACTACGTGCGACTTTCGGGCCGAAGCGAATACTTCTTCAATCCCAAGCGAATGAACTCTCAGGAATTGGACGCGGATACTGTGCTGGTCAAGTCCGAGGCGAAGGACCTGTATCTCGATCCGGCCACGAAATTCGCACCGTTCGGACTCATGCCTTGGCAGGAAACCGGCGTCACCGGACTGCGTCTGGATAAGCAGGGTGGCACTTGGATTCAGACCGAAGTTCCCGAGAGTTCAACTAGCAAGGTGCGTCGCCAAGCGAATCTGGCCCTAAACGATGAAGGCAATCTCGAAGGTCAGGTAGTTGTGACCTATTCGGGATTAGAAGCGTTGCAAATGCGTTTGCGACATAGATTCGACGACGACACGCAGCGCAAGGAACATCTCGAGGAATATCTTAAGGACGTAATTCCGGCGGCTGCGGAAGCGGAATTAACCAATCAGCCTGCCTGGAGTAGTTCCGGTGATAAGTTCGTGGCCGAATATAACGTCAAGATACCAGGCTGGGCAAGCTCTGCAGGCCGTCGTGTTGTTGTGCCCCTAGGACTATTTGCCGGCGCCCAAAAGCACGTTTTTGAGCACGCTCAGCGCACTTACCCGGTTTATTTTTCCTACCTGTTTCAAACCGAAGACAGTATGAAGATAACTCTGCCGACGGCCTGGAAGGTGGACAGCATCCCCCAGGAAGTGCATCTAGATGCCAAGGCGCTTGAATACCAGATTCACGCCGATAACAAAGACAACACTCTCGATGTAACACGCACGTTGCGAAGTGACATTCTGCTATTGGATGCCAGCAAATATCTCGCACTTCGGGATTTTTACTTGAAACTCAAGTCGGCTGATGAGCAGCAGGCTGTTCTTCTGCCAGGGGCAAATAGTGCCGCCAAGTAATCGTTCCTGCGGCTGCTGGTCAGGATGGGTGCTCACTGCGCTTGTCTTCTCTGTCGCCGGCCTTATCGCACCTAAGAGTTACGCATCGTCCGATGCCCCGTGGTGGATGCATGCGCAGACCAGCGTCCCCGTGCCTTCGCATGATGAGAAAACCGAAGCAGTTGTTCTCTACTCGGAAGAAACCCTGACTGTCCAACCAAATGGTAAGAGCAGGCGGCTGCAACGAATGGTTTACAAAATTCTCCGGCCTGGAGGCAGAGGGTTTGGCACCGTCGTGGCCTACTCCAGCGCACAGACGAAAATCTTGAATATGCACGGCTGGTGCATTCCGGCACAAGGAAAAGACTACGAAGTCAAAGAAAAGGAAGCTATCGAAACTTCTGCTCCGGGAGTGGCAAACGGCGAACTTTTTAGCGATGTTCGTGCGAAGGTTTTGCAGATCCCTCAACCGGAGCCAGGGAATATTGTGGGTTACGAAGTTGAAACGGAGGACAACCTTTACATCCTACAGGATAGATGGATGTTCCAGTCTCGCGTGCCGGTACGCGAGGCTCACTATACGTTGCAACTTCCGCCGGGCTGGGAATATAAGGCGGCGTGGTCCAATGCGTCCGAAATCGCTCCAACTCCAAACGGCAGTAACCAATGGCAATGGGTTCTGAACGACATCAAGGAGATTCGTTACGAAGAGGAAATGCCGCCCTGGCATGGTGTCGCTGGGCAGATGATCGTTTCGCTCCTACCTCCCGGCGGCTCCAGAAAAGGCTTTGTCAGCTGGGCCGACGAGGGTAAGTGGGTTTCACAACTTGCTCAGGGTCGCCGGGAAGCCTCACCAGAAATTAAACAGAAAGTTGCCGCGTTGACTGCTGGCAAAACTAGTACGCTGGCGAAGATGCAAGCGGTGGCAGACTATGTTCAACGAGACATTCGCTATGTCGCAATTGAATTAGGTATTGGTGGCTGGCAACCTCACCCGGCTCGCGATATTTATAGCCATCAGTACGGCGACTGTAAAGACAAGGCCACGCTCTTAAGCACCATGCTCAAAGAGCTTGGTGTCGATTCCTTTTATGTCGTCGTTAACGCCACGCGGGGGGCGGTTACTGCCAACACACCTCCACAACAGTCTTTCAATCATGCAATTCTCGCCATTCAGCTTCCCGAAGAATTGCAGGGTGCCGCCCTCTCGGCTGTCTCTTCTCAACCTGGGTTGGGTCGACTTTTGATATTCGACCCAACAGATGAGATGACTCCCTTTGGGAGTCTGCGAGGTCCTCTACAAGGAAACTTCGCTCTTCTGGTGACCGCCGACGGCGGCGAGCTCATCCAGTTGCCGAAGCTAGCCCCTGAAAGTAACGGCGTTCGCCGTGAGGCGAAATTGACGTTAAGCCCCACGGGGGTCTTAAGCGGCGAAATGCAAGACGTCCACGTTGGAGACTCTGCTAGCTACGAACGAAACGTTTATAAAGGGATGACCCGGAAAGAAGACCAGATTAAGCCCATTGAGACTATCCTTTCTCGCTCCGTTGGAACTTATCAGATTACAAAGGCATCTATCGGCAACCTCGATGTCCGGGATCAACCCTTCAAGTTTACGTATTCCTTTGTGGCACCAGCCTACGCGAAATCTGCTGGAAACTTGCTTCTAGTTCGGCCTCGCGTGCTGGGCGAGAAGGCTAGCGATATTCTCGAAAAGAAAGAACCGCGCAAGTACGCGGTGGAATTTGAGGGTCCGCGTTGGGACAACGATAAGATCGAAATTACGCTTCCTCCCGGATTTCAAGTGGATGAGTTGCCCCCGCCGACCGACGTGGAATATCCCTTTGGTAGCTATCACAGCAAAACAGAACTGAATGGCAACGTGCTTCTCTATACCCGAACTTTGGAACTCAAGGAACTCTCGGTTCCGGTGGACAGAACCGACGATCTGAAACATTTTTACCGCGTTATCGCTTCAGACGAACGTAACACGGCCGTCCTCAAGCCGGTCGCCTCCGCCGCACACTGATTGGAAGACCGTGCCGCGGCGCACGTCATTACTTTAAAGTGTTGAGGAATTCCAACTCGCGAGTCGCAGTTTCTCGCGGCAGCGGTGCGTAGCCCAGCGCGGAGCACTCTTTTTGCCCTGACGTCAGTACCCACTGCAGCAGTTCAAGAAACGCCGCCTTCTTCTCCGCCTCTCCAAATCCTGCGGGCACGATCCACCAGGTAAACGTCGAAATTGGATACGCATTTTTGCCCGAAGCATTCGTGATGGAGACCCGGAAGTCCGACGTCATCGCGGATGTGGTATTTCTTGCCGAAGCCGCCACACTTGTAAGGTCGGCCTGCACGAAATCGCCCGCCGCATTTCGAACGGCGCCAAAGTTTAATTGCCGTCGTAACGCGTAGACCAGTTCCACATAGCCGATAGAGTTGGGAGTCTGCTGCACTTTTGCAGCGACGCCCTCATTCGCTTCGGCACCCACACCGACAGGCCATTTCACCACTGCATCCGCGCCGACAGACGTTTTCCACTCAGGACTTATCTTGGAGAGATACTCGGTCCAGACGAATGTTGTTCCGCTCCCATCAGAACGGTGCACGACCACGATATCGGCGTCGGGCAGTTGTACATTTTTATTAGATTCTCGAAGAATGGGGTCATTCCATTTCTTGATCTTGCCCAGATAAATCCCTGCAAGCGTCTCTCCAGTAAATCTTAACGTCCGCTCGGCACCCTTCACGTTGTAGATGGGAACCACCGCCCCCAGTACCGTTGGAAAATGCAGCAACTTTGTCTTCGATTCGGAAAGTTGTTCGTCAGACAACGGTATGTCGGACCCCGCAAAATCCACCTGGTTACCAGCCAACAGGCGCAGGCCCGCTTCCGAACCAATAGCGCCGTACTTTATGTGGACGTTTGCATCGTGTTCGTGGAACGTCTCAAACCACTTCAGATATAGCCGAGCAGGAAACGTTGCCCCCGCCCCGCTCAAAGTTGTTTCCACGGTTCGCGCTGTCGGCGCCGTGGCCGTTACCGCTCCGCTATTTTCCCGCCGGTCCTTGATCAGCTTGGCCACCAGACGGTCCGCCAGATCCTGCGTGATAGACCCTGACCGGAACTTGCTGGGTGTCACCAGATACGACCACACCGGTTCGTCGTTTTTCCCCACAATTTCCGCGGACAAATACCCGCGAAACACGGCCTGCCGCGCATTGGCTGGCGCACGCGGGTCAGTCGACACGTAACCTATGATCCAGATGCTTCCGCTCCCTTTGAGCGTGGCATCCGCTTCCTTTGCGCTTCCCACGATTTCCAACTGCGCGTTCTTGCGCAATTGCTGAATGGTTCTGTTGCGGAGTTCAGCCAAGTCTTGGCCGTCGCTGAACTTATCCACGAATATCTTTTTAACTTGAGAAAGATTCTGAGAAGTCTGCGCTTCACTGCGACTTGCACCGCTGAGCAACGCAAAACACAAAACAAGCAAAAACAGTCGTAGTGAGCGACACGGGGCGCGCCCAAAGAGTGCTGTAGATCGCAAAGCATGCAGCTTGCCCTGATTCACCGGTCTTCCTGCCGAATCCGCATGGGCTTGGTCCTTGGGCTCAGCCAAACTGAGTTGTGATCCAGTTCCAGTGGAACGATTCTACCCAACTCGAATCAAACAAACGAGATTGGCTAAGATCGATTTGGTGAACTTTAAGGTCAGCATATGCCCGGTGATGTTACAATCTGATGGACTCCTCCGCCGACCCTTCAGAGAAAAACACTCATACAGCATTTCCCGTACTGCGCCCCTCAGGTCTTAGGCGTTCCGCTAAGGTTAAGAGTTTATGGCCAAATGTCTCACAAATAAGTATTGTCCTTGGCTGCAGCGAATCATTTTTTCCTGTTCGCGCTGACCCTGCCCACCTCCCCAGCCAGTGAAGTAGGCTCATCTCCGCCCAGCGAACTCAAGTAGGAGGAATGCGATGAATCGGCCGCTAGGAATAGGTTTAATGTTCTGTCTCGTTTTGGTGGGAGGGTGTGCAACCAAGAAATACGTGGCGAAGACAGTTGACCCGATTAACGCCAAGGTCGACGACGTCGACAAGAAAGCGCAAAACACGCAAAAGCAACTCGACGAAACCGAACCGCGCATCAGTGCGGCCGATGAAAAGGCTACTTCTGCGGACGCGCGCGCTACCGACGCCATCGGACGCGCCGATGCCGCTTCGAAGAAATCCGATCAGGTGCGCGACCAGCTTCGTTCCGAGTTGAACGACCGCATCGCCGACCTCGATGATTACAAAGCTGCCAATTCCGCCACCGTTTTATTCAAGGTGAATTCGTCTCTGCTTTCCGACGAAGCCAAGCAGCAGCTCGATCAGATGACCACCGGCTCGATCAGCTCTGCCAAACGCTACTTCATCGCTATTCAGGGATTCACGGATAAAACCGGCTCCGCCGATTACAACATGGAGCTAAGCCGCCACCGCGCCGAAGCGGTGCAGAGCTATCTCGTAGCGCAACACAACATTCCCGTATTTCGAATTCAGATTGTCGGGCTAGGCAAGGATAAGCCGGTGAATGAGGAGAAAACGCGCGAGGAACGTCATCAGAATCGTCGCGTCGAAGTAACTCTCTTCAGCGCAGACTCGGCTGCGGCCCCAAAGAACCAAGCGTCAATGCAATAACTCGACTGCGTCGCGAGTTATTTTCGAGGACAGACAAACGTGATCACCGATGGAGGCCGCAAGGTGCTCCATCGGTACCTTAATTGGCGGGGTGCTGCGCCTAACATCGAGCTCAACAGCTCCTGCGATTTGTCATACGGCAAAGAAATGCGAAATAAGTCTGCTTTGCGCGCATGTGAATATTTTTCGTAACGGGCTGAACACTGTTTCGCCGCTTGTACCAATACATCCCAGGGGCTCTGCTTCGCAAAAACTTTCTTGTCAGCCGCATTCCGACGCTCGATCACCACCACGTGATGCTGCGTCCCGCCGCCAATTTCCAGAATCACTGAGGTCGCATTTTCGGACACAAATAGTCTGCCAGGCTCGTCATCAGGGAAGGGAATTAGAAGCGCTTCCAGTTCTGCGAGCTCTGCCGCGATGCCATCCCAGGAATAGCGGTAGCCGTTATACACCACGGTTCCACTCTTGAATATTTGTTGCACGCGCGCCACATCCTTGCCGGCCACGCTTACCACCATGTCCACTAGTTCATTCAGCCGGAAGGTCTGCTTCACCACCGGACGCACGCTGACGTATCCCGCATCTTCATCCATATAACGGACGGCGATTTGTTCCGGCAGTGCCATGAAATTGAGGTTACAGGTTTGAGCTCAACGCGCAACTACCCGAGTTTGGCCAACTGTTCTCGCACCCGATCGCTGAGCACTTTGCCATCCACCGCTTTTCCCGTAAGCGTTTCCTTCGCCGCCTTCACCACCGCGCCCATCTGCTTTATGGAGGTCGCGCCACTGTCCGCGATCGCCTTCGCTATCGCCGCGTCCATTTCGGCTTGTGTCGCCCCAGCGGGCAAATAGCTTTCCAGAATCGCCAATTCCTTCGTTTCTTTGTCCACCAGATCTTGCCGCCCGCCTTTGCTGAACTGATCAATCGATTCTTTGCGCTGTTTCACCAGCGTTTGCAGCAATTGAATAGACTCGGTCGCATCCAGCGGGCGCATTTTTTCCACTTCCTTCAATTGCAGCGCCGATTTCGCCATGCGCAAAACGCTGAGCTTCATCTCATCCTTGGCCTTCATCGCCACCACAATGTCTTTCTGAATCTGTTCAGAGAAGGTCATATTTTCCTCTTGCTGAAACTATAACAGACGCTTATCTCCTCTATCCACGAATCCCCCAGTCCCCTGATTTGACACGCTTTTCTGCGCACAGTAACTTGGATATTCCCTGCCACCGGGAAAAATTCGCCGCTCGCTCCGAGGCGGCGACCATCGGGAAATGAGGAATCATGAAAGTCATCGTTGCTGACAAAATCAGCGAACGCGGCGTGGAATTGCTGAAACAGACCGGCTGGAACATTGTTCAGACCACCAAAGAAACTCTCAACGCAGAGTTGGGCGATGCCGACGCATTGATCGTGCGCAGCGCCACGAAAGTTACTCCGGAGCTCCTCGATAAAGCGCCTCGCCTTCGCGTCGTGGGCCGTGCCGGAGTCGGCGTCGACAACATCGATCTGGATGAAGCCACCAAACGCGGCATTTTGGTCATGAGCACGCCGGGTGGAAGCTCTGTCAGCGTTGCGGAACACACCTTTGCCTTGTTGCTGGCTTTAGTTCGCCAGGTTCCAAAGTTCGATGCCGCCATGCGCGAGGGTCGTTGGGAAAAATCCTCATCCGGCGCGGAAGTCCGCGGCAAGACTTTGGGCCTGATTGGTCTCGGCCGCATTGGCAGTGAAGTCGCCGAACGCGCCGCCGCTTTCGACCTGCGCGTAATTGCCTTCGATCCTTTTATCAGTGAAGCCGCAGCCCGTGAAGTTTCCGTCGAATTGGTGCCACTCGAGAAGCTTTATGCCGAAAGCGATTTTATTTCCCTGCACACCGCGGTCAGCCCGCAAACGCAAGGCATGATCAATGCCACCACCATCGCACAAATGAAAAAAGGAGTGCGCATTGTTAACGCAGCGCGCGGAGAGCTGATCAACGAAGCCGATTTGGCCGGCGCCCTCAAAAGCGGTCAGGTCGCCGGCGCGGCCCTCGACGTCTTCGTCGAAGAGCCGCCCAAGAATTGCCCGCTGATCGGCCTACCCAACGTGATTACAACGCCTCACATCGCTGGTTCCACCGCCGAAGCGCAAGAAGAATTGGGCAACCAGGTAGCCGTTCAGGTGCGCGATTATTTGGCCGAAGGCATTATTCGTAACGCCGTCAACTTACCGGCCTTGTCCGCGGATCAATATCGCCGCGTCCGTCCTTATCTTGCGCTCGCGGAGCGCCTCGGTTCTCTGGTGTCGCAAGCTGCCGCCACTCGTCCCGCGCGCGTTCGCATCCGTTATGCTGGCGAGGTCTCCGAAGTCGGAACGCACTTGCTGCGCAGCGCTGTGCTGGCCGGATTGTTAAACGCCGTGCTCGACGAAAAGTGCAATGTCGTCAACGCCCCTGCAGTCGCCGCCGCTCGCGGCCTAACAGTGGAAGAAGAGACGCGCCGTCGTGACCATGGCTTCCCGCACACTCTCGAAGTTTCCGCGCTACCCGAAAAAGCCGGTGCTCCTGGCTTCACCGCGGAAGGCACTGTCCTGCACGACGGTTCCCCGCGCGTAATCCAAATCGATGGAATTCCCCTCGAAGCCCAACTCGACGGCACCATTCTGTACATTCGCAATAATGACGAACCCGGGGTAATCGGTTTTGTCGGCAGCACTTTAGGCAAGCATGGCGTCAACATCGCCACCTTCGCTTTGGGTCGCCGCGAAGCCACCCGCGGAGCCGAAGCCGTATCCCTGGTCCGCCTCGATGGCCAAGTCTCCGAGGCCGTCCTGACCCCCATCCGCGAATTCCCCGCAATCACCCAAGCCAAGCTTATCCATCTGGGCTAGACGGCCGATACGGACACCTTAATCTCGGAGTGTAGTTCGAAATCACGCTGCGCAGACCAGTCGTCTCAGTGGGCACGGCGGCGTGCATTCAAAAACTTTCTGCGGCCCATTACCACTACCTTCTTGACACAGCACACCGTTCTGTCCTAAAAGCTATTTCACTTTAGGGTTAGCGGGTGGTCGACTTGCAGTCTCTCTTGGTCGGGAGGACTGTATCGAGAGGTTTGGCGTTACACTCCAGGTCAAAGCCCTGATCGTTCCCTAACCATTTAAGGCGTGTCCTAATTTTCGTCTGTGCACGAAAGGAGTTGTCCTTGACCTGGACTTCTATTCGGCGTAGCTCAATCTCAATTTTATTTGCGGCATCTATCTTATTTATTCTGTTGGGCGCAAATCTCGTAAGCGCACAAACCGGAACCACCTCCCTCCGCGGCAGCGTAATCGACAAGTCCGGCGCCGCCATCGTCGGCGCCAAAGTCACCATCTCGAATCCCGAACTAAGCGTCGAACGAACCACCACCAGCGGCGCCACAGGTCAATACGAATTTCTCTTACTGCCGCCCGGCACTTATTCGCTCTCCGCCGAGAAAGAAAACTTTCGTAAGTACATTCAGTCTAGCCTGCAGTTGTTGGTTAACTCTCCGACTACCCACGATGTCATCCTACAAGTAGGTTCTTCAACCCAGACCGTGGAAGTTTCAGCGCAGGCAGTGGCTCTCAATACC
>JBAVNY010000665.1:0-17670 GCA_049691535.1 Candidatus Acidiferrum sp. | reverse complement strand
CCATGACGGTATCCCTGCTTGCGTCATTGTTCCTCGCACTGACCTGGACGCCAACCCTGAGCCAATTTTTTGTGCGACGTAAGGACACGGCGCCGCCGGGCGAGGCGCGGACCGAAGAGCATTCGGCTGCGGCGCTCTTGGCCGCAGAAGAGGCGCACCTTTCCGGGTTTTTCGGGCGCATTGTGGACTTTTACGCCCGAGTTGTGCAGCGCATTTTGTACCGGCCTGTGATTGTGCTGGTATCGATCATCGTCATCATCATTGGATCGTACGTCTGCTATCGATCCCTGGGTTCGGACCTCTTGCCGGAAATGGATGAAGGCGGATTCATTCTGGATTACTACACTCCTCCAGGCAGTTCGCTAGCGGAATCTGACCGGATCCTGCAGCACCTTGAAGAAATTCTGCGTTCGCAGCCCGAAGTGGAAAACACCTCACGGCGAACCGGATTGCAGTTGGGCTTGGCTGCGGTAACCGAAGCAAATCGCGGAGACTTCACGGTCAAGTTGAAGAAGGACCGTAAGCGCGGGATCGACGAGATCATCTCGGATGTCCGTAGCGAGATCAAGAAGACGGAACCAGCTGCGGATGTCGAGTTCGTGCAGGTGTTGCAGGATATGATCGGCGACTTAACCAGCCAGCCCGAGCCTGTGGTTATCAAGTTGTACTCGCCGGATGCAAAGCTGCTGGCCAGCACAGCACCCAAGGTGGCCGAAGCGATTCAGAAGATCCCACACGTTGTGGACGTGCTTGACGGAATTGAGAACACTATCAGCGGGCCAGCAGTTACCTACCAGGTTGATCCGATAGTCGCAGCGCGCTCGGGATTCACTCCGGAAGAAGTGGCGACCAACGCCGCAGCGGTGCTCGAGGGTGAGCCCGCAGCCACACCGGTGGTGCTGAATGATCGCGCGTACACAATTCGCGTGCGCTTCCCAGAAGAGAGTCGCTCATCGCTGGATCACATGAGCAATACACTGTTGACCAGTTCGACAGGCAAGACGGCAACCTTAGGTTCGTTAGCCACCATTTCCACGGACCCCGGGCAAACAGAAATTCGCCGCGAAAATTTGCAACGATTAGTGGAAGTGACCGGCCGCTTCGAAG
Organism: Candidatus Acidiferrum sp.; assembly: GCA_049691535.1. GTDB lineage: Bacteria > Acidobacteriota > Terriglobia > Acidiferrales > UBA7541 > Acidiferrum. The sequence continues at coordinate 16,563 of JBAVNY010000665.1, read as the reverse complement.
GCGTCGATCTCGGCTCGGGCATGAATTCGGTGAAGAAGGCCGTGAACGATCTGCATCTACCTTCGTCGATCCGCGTGGAATACGGCGGCTTGTACGAGGAACAGCAAAGATCGTTCCACGACTTGATGATGGTATTTTTACTGGCCTTGGTCCTTCTTTTCGTAGTGTTGCTCTTCGAATTCCGTACTTTCTCGGCGCCTGTCGCCATTCTGGCTTCGGCTTTGCTTTCAACATTTGGCGGATTTCTGGCGTTACTGATCACTCAGACCGCGTTTAACGTGGCGTCCTTTATGGGCATGATCATGGTCATCGGCATCGTGGCCAAGAACGGCATTCTCCTCCTCGACGCGGAGCACCGTTTCCGCAAACTCGGCTTCAGTCCGGAAGACGCGTTGGTGCAAGCCGGCCGCCGCAGGTTGCGTCCGATCGCCATGACGGCATTAGCCACCATCGCGGGAATGCTTCCACTGGCGCTGGCGATTGGTTCGGGTTCGCAGATGTTGCAACCCCTTGCCATTGCGGTTATCGGCGGGCTACTCTGCTCTATCGTTTTATCGCTGATTCTTACCCCGATTATTCATTTCTACCTGGACCGGGAGAAAGTGCGAGTTGAAGCGCTGCCGTAACCTGCGTTTAACGAGACATTCACATAAGTCGAAATATTATCGTGCCTAAAGAACCCACCATGCATGTGCTGATCGTAGAAGACGAGCCCGAAATGGCCGGCTTGCTGAGCAAGGGCCTGCGTGAAGAGATGTTTGCGGTCAGTGTGGCCCGTGACGGCAAAGCGGCGCTGGAAATCTCCGCAGCGCAAAGCTTCGACCTTATTTTGCTGGATGTGATGCTGCCAAAGATGAGCGGCATCGAAGTCGCGCAACAGCTTCGCAAGCGAGAGCATGAAGCGCCTATATTAATGTTAACGGCCCGCGATTCTTTGCCGGACATTGTGCGCGGCTTGGACGCCGGGGCAGACGATTACCTAACCAAACCCTTTTCCTTCCTGGAGTTGTTGGCAAGAATGCGTGCGCTGGTGCGGCGCAATGAATTTCACCGCAAAAATGTGCTGGAAGTGGAAGACCTAGTGCTCGACCTGATTTCCCACCGCACCTTTCGTAAAGGTCACGAGATTCACCTGTCACTAACGGAATTTCGTCTGCTCGAATTGCTGGTGCGCAATGCCGGCAACACCGTGTCTCGCCAGGAAATCCTGCAAACCGTCTGGTCCAATGGCAGAGACGTCAGCGAAAACACACTGGATGCCTTCGTGCGTCTGCTGCGCAAGAAAATTGATCAGGATAGCGACACCAGGCTCATCCAGACTCACCGCGGCTTTGGATACTCGATCGGTGTTTTGAAACATTCATGAGCCTTACGATTCGCGCGCGGCTGACCCTGCTCTATTTTGGAGTGCTTACTGGAGCATTGCTGATTTTTGTACTGCTCTGCGACTATGGTTTTCAACGCAGCATCAATACCACAGTAAACGAGGCCTCCCTCAATAACTTGGAATCGGTGCGCCGCGTGATCGATTCTTCGATTGGGCAGGGATTGCCGGTAGTTCGAGAGAGACTTACCGAGCTATCAAACGTATGGGCCAATAGCGCCATCTTCGAAGTCGCCGGTCCCAACGGCGAATGGCTGTTTCGCTCGCCACGATTCCTGTCGATGCAGTTTCCGCTGCCAACACCGTCAGGCACTGAGACCGCCTTCGTCACCAACAATCTGGATTGGTCCCAGTTCCGCATTGCCCGTCAGCGTGTAAGTGTAGGCGGCCAGATCTTTCTTATCGACGCGGCAGTGCCCACCGAACCATTTGATCAGGCTCTGGATCGGTTTCGAAGAATCGAGAAAGAATTCATTCCGCTGCTGATCCTGGTTGCGTCGCTTCTGGGCTACTGGTTGAGCGGCAGAGCGCTGGCTCCAGTGGCCAGAATCATTCAAACCGCCCAGGGCATCGGCGTGCAAAATCTATCCCAGCGGTTGGAGGTTCCTCGGGCTAAAGATGAGTTGCGAAGATTGACCGAGACAGTAAACGACATGCTGGCGCGTATCGAATCCTCCGTCAAACGCATGAATCAATTCACGGCCGACGCTTCACACGATTTGCGGACACCTCTGGCGCTGATTCGGACCAATGCGGAACTAGCTTTGCGGCGCAGCCGCAGTGAAACGGAATATCGCGAAACATTGGCACGCATTCTTACGTCGTCAGAAGAAACCACGGAGTTGATTGAGAAATTGCTGATGTTGGCGCGGGCCGATGCGGGCGCTTCGCAATTGACATACCAAGTGATGGAGTTGGGTGTCACCGTGTTGCAAGCATCGCGTAAGGCGCAGGTGCTGGCGGTTTCCAAGGGCGTCGTGTTCTTTGAAGATGTGTCTACCACTCCGATGTTGGTGAAGGCCGACCGCAGCGCGATTGAAACCCTGTTACTCAGCTTGTTGGATAACGCGGTGAAATATACGGCGGCAGGCGGTGAGGTATTCTTGCGTTCTCGCCAGGAAAATGGCCACGCGCTGATTGAAGTGGAAGACACAGGCATAGGAATTGCCGGGTCGGATGTTCAGAAAATATTCGACCGTTTCTTCCGCGCAGATCAAGCCCGCTCGCGAGAGATTCGCGGCTCAGGTCTCGGCCTATCGATTGCTCAATGGATCGCTGAAATTCACAAGGGCACGATTGAAGTCAAAAGCGAGTTGGGACACGGTTCGCTCTTCACCGTTCGCTTGCCGCTCACGATCGCGCCCTTTACTAACCAGGTAACTGAAGAAGTCGACCAAACCAGCACGGTTGCACCTCATTGATAGCGCCAATCTGAAAACTCTTTCACCTGTTCTTTAACCTACTATTAACCTGTATTCATCTGCTAGTAAGGGCATAGTGGCCTAATTCTTAACAGAAACAGGGCAGGAGCCTCCCTGATTTGTGCCGCGCTCCCAAGGGTTGTGTTGAGGCTTCCGCCGTTCGGGTGTTCTAAGACATAAATTCGAGTTTTGCGAATTGTTGTAGAGGTGTGTCTACCCGCGCTGCGAGAGTCAAGTTGCATAGGGTCTACCGAATGTCTCGTACCTATCGACAAGAAATCGAGACGCAAATTGAAAAGTCCGGTTGAGGAGATTTACATGAATCGATTCTTACGACTGTTCGCAATCCTCTGCGCGCTTCTGACATTGGGTGTGGTCGACCTGGTCGCCCAGACAGATAAAGGAACAATTTCCGGGCACGTCACGGATACCTCCGGTGCCGTATTGCAGGGCGCGGAAGTCGAACTACAGCCCACCGGAATTATCGTTATTTCTGATAAGCAGGGCGGTTACTTCGTGAACGCCTTGAATCCGGGAACTTATACGATCACCGTGACCTATGTAGGTTTCTCGCTTTTCACCAAGGCATTCGAGATTAAGGCCGGCCAAGCAACTAACCTTGATGTAAGAATGGAAGTCACATCGCAAAAAGATGAAGTTCTGGTCACGGCAGAGCGCGCCTCGGGCGAAGCTGAAGATGTCAACCGTCAGCGAACCGCAGATAACATCATGCAAGTCCTCACCAACGAGGTCATCATTAGCTTGCCCAATGCCAATATCGCCGATGCCCTGGGCCGGTTGCCCAGCGTCACCCTCGAGCGCGACGAAGGTGAAGGCAAGTATGTGCAGGTACGCGGCACCGAACCACGGCTGACCAATGCGACGATCGACGGCGTTCAGATCCCATCCCCGGAGTCTGGTGTCCGCCAAATCAAGTTCGACGCCATTCCCTCAGACATCGTGGAGTCGGTGGAAATCAACAAAACGCTGCAAGCGAATATGGATGCAGATGGCATCGGCGGTTCTGTGAATTTGGTAACCAAGACCGCCACAGAGCGCCCCACGATCGCCCTGTTCGGGCTTGGCGGCACGTCGCCGATCCTTGGCGGACGGAGCAACTACCAAACCACCGCCACGGTGGGCAAGCGCTTTGGGGTCAGCAAGAAATTCGGCGCACTCATTGGTTTTTCCTACGATTATGAAGGTCGCGGCATCGATGACGTAGAACCGGTTCCCGACATTGCGACGTTGCCAACCGGCTCTGCGGTGCGATATTTCGACACCATGGACATTCGGGAATACAAATATTACCGCACCCGCTACGGCTTGGCCGGAAGTACGGACTACCAATTGGGGCAGGCGTCGAATATCTATCTTCGCGGTCTGTTTTCCGAGTTTCACAACTTTGGCGATCGCTGGGTCTACACCCTCAACGACAATAGTGGCCTCCCCCTCCTGAATAGCGCCGGCGGTACCCCGTCATTCAATAACTCGATTCGGCGTCCCCGCTACAAGATCGCTAACCTGGTGTTGGGTGGGAAGCATGTCCTCGCCAGCACCTGGTTTTCCTGGGATATTTCCGGATCTTTCGCCAGTGAAAACGATAACGGGTATGGCGGCGGTTCCTTTGGTATACCGAATCCTTCCACTTATGGAAGCAGCCCATGCACCTACGATCCCGTGGCCACCGGAAACTCCCTTGTCCCCAAGTGGTCGCAAGCGTGCTATACCGAGGCCTATAACACCTCTATTTACGCTCTCAACGACGTGAACATCAGCCGCGGAAAAACAGCGCAAACGAATATTCAATTTGCGGGAGCCATGGGCAAGCGTTACCACATCGGCTCGCACCTTTCGACCATCGAGGTGGGCGGGAAATTCCGGAACGGAAACAAATATGACCACAGCTACGCGGACGACTACGCCGTTCCGACGATTGGTGGCTCCGGTGCCAATGCCAACGACTATGCTTCAGTGATTCCGTTCTCGCTGTTCCCCAATTCCTTTCACAACCCCGGTTACTACAATGGACAGTACCCGCAGGGTCCGTTTGCGGATTATTACAAGACGCAGGCGTATGTCTTCGCCAATCCGAACCAATTTGTGTTTACCACGGGCGCGGCGGGACAACCAAACTTCTACAGCTACGTCGAGCAGGTTTCTGCTGGATACGTGATGAACACCATCGACTTCAGCAAATTCCGGTTCATCGCCGGCCTTCGCGTCGAAGGAACCAATTTGAACACTGTGGGCTGGCAGAATGGCTGCACCGATCCTACGGTATGCACCACCATCGTTCAGCCAGGTCAGAACTTAAAAGCTGGGGGCGATTACATCAACGTCTTACCCAGCGGTTCGCTGCGCTACGCATTGACCAGCGATACCGACTTTCGATTGATTTACAGCCGCGGGCTTTCCCGTCCCAATCCTCAAGATATCGCCCAGTCGTTCTCTATCACTCCTGCGCAGGGCGGCATCGGGAACATCAGCTACGGCAACCCAAATCTAAAAGCGGAAACCGCCAACAACTATGACTTGCTGTTCGAACACTACATGAATCCCTTCGGCGCCATTCAAGGCGGACTATTTTACAAGAGCCTTTCCGACCCCATCATTAGCACCTCACATGAGGTAGCAAACTTTACGCCACCACCGCCGTACGCAAATCAGACCGGTACCTATATCATTACCCAGCCGCTCAATGCGGGAAGCGCACATTTATTTGGCGTCGAAATCGCTTACCTGCAACACTTCAGCTCTCTCCCGGGATGGCTCAGCGGATTTGGCCTTTCGGCAAACTACGGATACACGGTTTCGGGAACGGGCGGAATCCCCGGACGTTTGGATCATCCTCACTTGTTGCGGCAAGCGCCAAATACCTGGAATATCAGCCCCACGTATGACCGCGGCCGTTTCTCCTACCGCCTTGGGATTTCTTACAACGATGCCAACATCTTCTCGTATCAGTATCAGGACGGTTCGAGTGGAACCACGGCGACGCCGGGAGGTCTTAAGGGGCCTGACGGCGACACCTATCTCTACCCACACTTGCAGATCGATATGCAGGGAAGCGTCATGCTGCCGAAAAGCTTCACGTTTGTCGCTTACATTCTCAATACCAACAACGAGGTGTTTGGCTTCTATAACGGCAGCAGCCAGTACCTGATCCAACGCGAATACTATAAGCCGACATACGCGTTCGGACTTCGCTGGTCGCCGCGACACGAGAGTAAATACTGATGGCCGAGGCCGCAGCGTTTCTAAGGATGCGAAAGATACATCCATCCGCGGCTGCAGTTCTGATTCTTTAGGCGGCCGGCGTGTACTCCGTATAAGTGTCTACGCCGGCTTTTTCTTGATGTTTCAGGATTTTTCCCAACCAAATTTAGGCTGTATTTAACCGGGGCTTGTTATCAACAGAGTAGCTAGGGAGGCTCTATGAAAAAGCAATTGGGTTGGTTGCTGCTGGGCGGTCTTGTTTTTGCATCGTTGGTGTTTGCCGCGACAAATTACCAACCTTCCAAAAAAGTTCCTGTGCCCGGAACCGGTGGCTGGGACTACGTTACGGTGGATGATGAAGGGCGGCGCGTGTACATATCGCACGCGACCCAGGTTGATGTGCTCGATGCCGATAGCGGCGCAATCGTGGGCACGATTCCCAATACTCCCGGAGTGCACGGAGTCGCGGTAGCGTCGGAATTTGGCCGTGGCTACATTTCTGCTGGAAAGTCCGATTCGGTGATTCCGTTCGATCTAAAAACGCTAAAGGCATCAGCCGAGATTAAAGTAGGGAAGAAGCCCGACGCCATTATCTATGAACCGTTCACCAAGCGCATTTTCGTGATGAACGGAGACAGCGACAGCATCACCGCGATCAATGCCAAAGACGGAAGCGTTGCCGGAACCATCGAGCTGGGTGGTGGGCCGGAGTTTGCCGTGAGCGATGGCAAAGGAAATGTCTGGGTCAATCTGGAAGAGAAGAACGAGACCCTGCACATCGATGCCAACACCATGAAAGTTAAGGATCGCTTTCCACTCGCGCCCTGCGCCACTCCAACTGCCTTGGCCTTCGATGCCGCGAATCGACGTTTATTTGTAGGCTGCCGGAGCAAGCAGCTCGCGGTGCTGAACGCGGATACGGGCAAGCTGATTACCACTGCACCCATCGGCGAGCGCGTGGATGCTGGCGCCTTCGATCCCAAGACCAAGATGGTGTTTATGTCTACCGGCGATGGCAAGGTCTTCGTCTTCCATCAGGATTCGCCCGATTCGTACTCGCTGGCGCAGGAAATCGTGACCGTCAAAGGGGCCAAGACCATGGGCTACGATCCAAAAACGCAAAACCTCTTTGTCCCCACCAGCGACAACGGCGCGATGCAGGTTTTGGTGCTCACTCCAAAGTCTTAGGCGGATGGCCGGCTAGCTGTGACAAAAAGGCGCTGGCAATTGAAGCCCGCAGGTCAGGGCCAGCCAGCGCCGTCACAGTTTTAGGCGATGCCGAGTTTATGCTGCATCTCTTCCAGAGAGACGCCCTTCGTCTCCGGATAGAAGAACAGCACAACAAAGAACTGCAGCGCCATCATCGCCGAGAAAAACACAAACGGATAACCTCCCGAAGCCGCGGCCATCAACGGAAACAGCCCGGAAATAATGGCATTCATCAGCCAGTGGGAAAAACTGCCCAGACTCTGCCCCTGCGCACGCACACGATTCGGGAAAACTTCACTGAGATACACCCAGATCACCGCGCCCTGGGAAAATGCAAAAAACGCAATGTAGCCGATCAGTAGCCATAGCAAGAGCTCTTCGTGCCTGCCGGTAAAAAACACAGCAGCCACTCCCGCCAGGCAGACCATGGTGCCAACTGAACCGATCAACAGAAGCTTCTTACGCCCAACACGATCGATCATGGTCATTGCGAACATGGTCGCCAGCAGATTCGTGGCGCCTACAGCGACCGCCTGCAAGTCCGACGAAACCTTGCTAAAGCCGGCGTGCGCGAAAATGCTGTTCAGGTAGTACAAAATTGCGTTAATCCCCGAGAGCTGATTGAACATGCCAATCGTGACCGCCAAAAAGATCGGCAGCCGGTACTTCCACGTGAACAGGTGGTCGTGCGCCGAGTGTTCCGAATCAATCGACGCGATAATCTCCTGCAACTCGCGCTCGTAGTCTGCTTCGCCGATCTGCTGCAGCACCCCTCTCGCTTCTTCGATGCGCCCTTTCTTTACCAGCCAGCGAGGGCTGCGCGGAATGGTGAAGAGCATCAAGAAAAATGCCGCTGCGGGGATAGCCGAGACTCCCAGCTTCCAGCGCCATTCCGCAGCACCAAATTGCATCGACCCCACGATGTAGTTAGACAGATATGCCAGTAGGATTCCGAACACCACGTTGAACTGAAAGAAGCCCACCAATCTTCCGCGCCACTTCGCGGGTGAGATCTCCGCAATGTACATAGGCCCGAGTACCGACGACCCGCCGATTCCCAGCCCTCCAAGGAACCGAAACAACACCAGGGCAGTCCAGTTCCAGGCGAAGGCGCATCCCAGCGCAGATATGAGATAAAGCACCGCCATAATCCGCAAGCTGTCCCGGCGTCCGTAATTGTCGCCCGGAATCCCCGCCGTCATGGCTCCCAGAATGGTGCCCCACAGCGCCGCCGAGACGGTGAATCCCAGTGCCGCGTGTGACAGATGGTAAGCCTCGGTCAGGGCCTGCGTAGTTCCCGCAATGACCGCGGTGTCAAAGCCAAAAAGCAGACCGCCGAGTGCAGCCACGACCGTACTGCGCACTAAGTAGCCATTCAGTCTCATAAATCGTCCCTGGTGGAGATCGAGTGCCTGCGCAGAGAGCCAGGTCACAAGCAGTGCGAGGCGGGTAGGACCCGAACGGGAAAGCGACCGCCTTTGCGCCCGATTGTATTGGATTTGTGAGGTTGAGCCGAGTGATTTCTGAGGGGTGCTCAGGCAGAACGCCGATGGCGCTTAGGGGCAAGTTCCATAAGGAACGCTGTCCAAACTCTACGGGGTGGTAACTCGACGATCCCAGAGGCTGAAATCTCATTTTGACTCTGCCACGAGTGCACCGCATCACCAACTACGGCTCCTACCTGGAAATGCCCTGAGAGTAACTAAGTACGCTTACGTTACACCCTGCCCCTAAGGGCCATGACACTTCCGTAATTCTGCCCGAAACTTCAAGAAAGCTCAGTTCCAGTACCAGTAACAGTGGTCAGGGAGGCTGTACCCATGCACACCGTAGCCAGCGACGTGCGTTTTGTACGCAATCGCGAAGTCGTCACCAGGCAAATCGATGGAGAACTCATCATCGTTCCGATTCGGCGTGGTGTGGGCAATCTCAACTCCCTGTACACCCTTAACCTCGTCGGCTGTGTACTTTGGGAGTACTTAAACGAAGGACACACAGTTCCCGAAATGGTGCAGCGCGTCTGCGATGAATTCGAAGTGACGGTGGCTCAGGCGCAAAACGACATTCAGCAATTTTTAGACTCGCTACTCGAAGAGCAGTTGATTCAGTCGGTGGTGTAGCAGCCCGGTAGGTAAAACGTTTGCGATCGCTAGCGAAGCTCTAGAGAAGCAAGCAGTTTGGTTGGAAAGGCAAGCAACTTGGAAACGGCCACGTACGGAGATTTTTCGACACTGGTGCACCAGCGTCAGCAAGGGCGACGCGTGCCCGCAGAGGTGTCGATTGAGGTCACTCACCGCTGCCCACTGGAATGCCAGCACTGCTACAACAACCTGCCGATGAGCGACATGAACGCGCGCAAGCAGGAGCTGACCTTCGACGAGCACGTCCGGCTTCTGGATGAACTCGTGGAAATGGGCTGCTTGTGGATTTTGTACACCGGTGGCGAGATCTTCGCCCGCAAGGATTTCCTGGATATCTACACCGAGGCCAAAAAACGCGGCTTCCTGATCACCCTGTTTACCAATGGCACCATGATCACTCCGCGCATCGCGGACCACCTGGTGGAATATCCACCATTCGCGATTGAAATCACCCTCTATGGCGCCACCCGGGAAACCTATGAAGCGCTGACCCAAATACCGGGCTCGTTTGACCGCTGCATGAAGGGCATCCGCCTGCTGATGGAGCGCAATCTGCCGCTGGCGCTCAAAACCGTCCCAACCACCGTGAATTTCCATGAAGTCTACGAAATGAAGCGCTTTGCCGAGGAAGATCTGGGCGTCAAGTTCAAGTTCGATCCCATCGTCAATCCGCGCACCGATTGCTCGCAGAGTCCGCTGGCCGTGCGGTTGACTCCGGAACAAGCCGTTGCGCTGGATTTTCATGATCCGGTGCGCGTCACCGAATACCACCGGTTGTTCCGCGACGAACAAGCCATGGCTCATCGCTCAATCCCCGACAAGAAATACACCTGCGGCGGCGGTCACAACGGCTGTGCCGTCGACCCCAAGGGCCGCTTAACCATTTGTGTGCTTTCCCACCAGGACGGCTACGACACCCGTAGCGGCAGCTTTCAGCAAGGTTGGGACGGGCGGATGCAAGAGATTCGCGACACCCCTGCCTCGCGCCGCACCATTTGCACCGATTGCCAGATTCGTTCGTTGTGCAGCATGTGCCCGGCAAACGGCGAATTGGAAAGCGGCGACGCCGAAACGCCGGTCGAATTCCTTTGCGAGGTCGCCCACCTTCGCGCCTTCACCCTCGGCTTGCTAGTCCCCGAACACGGTGAAGGCAAGTGCCCCTGCTGCGAAGGTGGAAAACGCCACGACGACTTGCAGAAATCTGCGCAACGTCTGCAAAAGAATACGCCGGTGATGGATCCGATCGTCCCGAAATTGCCCGGTTCGTTTTTGCCCGTTCTACAAAGCAGCAGTGGAGGATGCAGCCCCGGAGGATGCACCGCCTGCAGTTCGCACTTGAAGTGAACGATTCGAAGTTACGACGTGAAGAACCGCCCCAGAAAGTTAAGACAGGGAATGACCGAGCAGCAAAAAACGAAGGGCCCCGAAAAGCTTCCGTACACTCCGCCGGAGGTAGTGCGGGTGAGCTTGCGTCCGGAAGAAGCGGTTTTGGGCCATTGCAAGACTTCGGGATCCACCGGGCCGGCCGCGGCAACCTGCAGAACTCTCTTCTGCCGGACATTCGGCTCGTGATTTTGACGACTTTGAAGGATTAAGAATGCAAGCCGGAACAGCAAAAATAGCCAATAAGCCAAGCCAGCCGACACGCCTCGTCGTGGAGATCGGTGGGTTCACGCTGGGCATGTGGTGCGAAGCGGGCATGCCTCTTTTTCTCGACCCCGAGCATGAGCCGTTCGTGCGTAACCATGCGCACACCCAAGTGTGCGATATCGAATTGGAAGTGTCCTGGGGAAATGAAGTGAAAACTCCTGCCTGTAGTCCTTCGTTCGTCTCGGGAGGACTCTGGTCGGCATTTGCGGAGCCTACCGGAACAAAGTTTTATCTTTCCAGTCCAGTTTTAGGTCCGGCGCCTTACAAGGCCGCCTGGTTCGACCATTCCTTCGAACGTGGACACATCGTTTTGAACCGTTCCAGTTTTCCAGACAACCGCCCCATCTTCCCGCTCGAGTATCCGATCGACGAATTGGTCATGATGCACCGCCTCTCGCTGGGTGAAGGCGTAGAAGTTCATGCACTGGGACTGGCGGATCGCGATGGCAGCGGATACTTGTTCCTCGGCCATTCTGGCGCTGGCAAAAGCACCACCGCGCGGCTGTGGCAAGCGCAGCCCGGCGTTCAGCTACTGAGCGACGACCGCATTATCATCCGCAAAATCGATGGGCGTTATTACATGTATGGCACGCCTTGGCACGGTGATGCCGGCGTGGCCACGGCTGCAAGCGCGCCACTCACCGCGATCTTCCTGCTTGAACAAGCTCCGCACAATGAACTGCTGCCGTTGCCGCAGACGCAGGCGGCCGCGGAACTGTTTGCCCGCTGCTTCGTGCCCTACTACCGCGAAGCTGGCTTGAAGTTCACCTTAAGTTTCTTCGACGCGCTCAGCCGCTCGATACCCTGTTCAACCTTCCGTTTCGCTCCTACGGAGAACGCTGTGGAGGCGATACGTCATGTCTGCGCGTGAAACCAAAGTTCGCAAGGATTCGCGGCTATTCGCGGAGATGTGTGCGGCGCTCATGGACAAGGGCCACCAGGTTCAGTTTCGTGCCAAGGGTAGCAGCATGCTTCCCAACATTTCGGATGGCGATGAACTGGTGGTCGCCCCGGTAACCCAGGCAGAGCTGCGTACTGGAGATGTGACGCTGATTCAGAACGCAGATGGGCTTCGCGTCCATCGAGTCACGCCACAGAGCACGCCGTCCGGAAGCGTGATTACCCGCAGCGACACCGCAGAGCAAGTTGATCCGCCGGCTTCACGTCTGTTTGGAAAAGTGATCCTCCAGCATCGCCACAACACAGAAGTGGCGTTTTCGCCATTGCAAACCCGTGTTATCCATCCTGCGCAAGTATTGCTGCGTCGCGCCCGCTTAGCGGCTGCCTTACGTTTACGCCGTGCCGGCACTTTCTTGTTCGGCATCGCTACTTTGCTTTTCTTTGCTGCAACGATAGCCACGCCATCAGCCTTCGCCCAAGCCGATCTCACCATGACGCAAACGCCGTCGGTGACGACGGTAGCGACTGGCGTCAACTACACCTACACGGAGGTCGTAAAAAATAACGGCCCCAACGCGGTACCCGCGAACACTCTTGTGGTTTACCAGCAGACGCCGGCCAGCACAACGTATCGTGGGATCGCAGCAACGAATTGGACATGTTCGAACCCGGGCAACGGCAACTCCGGGCCGATCATTTGTACCTATAACCTCGCGCTGGCAAGTGGAGCCACCGCAAATAACATCGTTCTTACCGAGAGAGTGGCGGCCACGGCGACCGCAGGAACGACCATCCAGAATTCCGCCACGGTAACTTCGCAAATTGCCGATCCGACTCCCAGCAACAACACAACGGTCACCTCCATTCTCGTGGAGCCTGCTGGAACATCCGACCTGGCCATTTCCATGACCGCTGCACCCACGCCGGTATTCATTTCTTCAACCTTGACGTACAACTTGCAGGTTCAAAACTTGGGTCCTTCCGCCGCGCCCATCACTGCCAACGTGCTTACTGACACGCTGCCGGCCGGCGTCACCGGTGTCACCGCCACTCCTCCTGCGGGATGGAGTTGCACCGCGGCTGCTACCGTCCAGTGCTCGCTGACCGCGGCCATGGCGGCAAACACAACCGTAACGATTCCTATCACCGTGACGGCGCCAGCAAGCGCCACCACCCTAACCAACACCGCCACCGTCAATCTTCCCCTAGCCACGGACGCAAATACCTTAAACAACAATACGACCATCGTCACTGTGGTTCAGCCGCTCATCTGCGCGACGCCCGGACGCGATGGCGCTGGCGGCACCATAACCGGAGTGGTCAACACCTATTTTGCGCCGGCTGCCGGTACGCTCGCGCCAGGTGCTACATCTGTCGTCCTGGGCGCGGGCACCGGTGCTACAACCCCGATTGCCGCTGGCGATCTCTTGCTGTTCATCCAGATGCAGGATGCTTCGATCAACAGCACCAACACCGGTGCCTATGGCGACGGCACCCCGGGTGACCCCGCTACGGGCTCCACCGCTCAGGCCAGTTCCGGCGTATTCGAATTTGTTACCGCAACAAACGCCGTAGTCATCGGCGGAGGCACGCTCCAGTTCACCGGTACGGGAACCGCAGGCGGCTTGTTGAATTCGTATGCGGAGGGTGCTGCCACCGGAACGCAAGGGCGGCAAACCTATCAAGTCATCCGTGTGCCGCAGTACACCTCAGCCACTTTCAGTACCGGCCTCGTGCCGCTAACTTGGAATGGCTCTGTTGGCGGAGTGTTGGCGATTGACATCTCCGCGCAACTCACTCTGGGCGGCACCGTAACTCTCGACGCTCTTGGTTTCCGTGGAGGTGGAGGCCGGATTCTTGCCGGGACGGGCACCGGCGCGAACACCGATTACGTCACCCTGTCCACAAACCTAGCCAATTCCTCCAAAGGTGAAGGAATCGCCGGAACTCCGATGTATGTGGCGCCCGGTACGATCGCTCTCACCACCACTGCAACAAATACTGGCGCTGAAGGTCTTCCGGCTGGCAGTTACGCGCGCGGCGCGCCAGGCAATGCGGGCGGCGGTGGGACAGACGGTGACCCCGTTGGAAATTCGGAGAATTCGGGCGGTGGCGGCGGCGGAAACGGTGGAACCGGGGGGCTTGGCGGATACGGATGGAATAGTTTCACTGCGCTGAATTCCACCGACGGCGGCTTTGGCGGCGCCACATTTCCTGCCACCACCAGTGCGCTAGTGATGGGTGGGGGCGGCGGCGCAGGAAGCACCAATGATGGCTCCTATTATATTTCCTCGGGCTCCCACAACGCCGATTGCGGTGCCAATTGCACCGGAATCTACAGCAGCGGCGGCGCAGGCGGCGGCATCGCCATCATTCATGCGGGTTCCGTCACCGGAACCGGAACGATCTCAGCTAACGGCCAATCCACGCTCAGCACCGACAACGACAGTACCGGAGGTGGCGGAGCAGGTGGCTCCATCGAAGTTTTCGCGAACAGTGGCGGACTAGCGGGACTAACCGTCAGCGCGGCCGGCGGTAGTGCCGGTAACGCGTGGCCGGAACAAGCGCCTGGAACATTTTCCGGAGCCAGACACGGTCCCGGCGGTGGCGGTGCCGGCGGTGTCGTAATCCTCACGGGTACGCCTGCTGGACTCAATGTGAATGGCGGAAACAACGGTTACACCGACACGGCGCAAGATTCCTACGGCGCGACGCCCGGCCAGGCGGGCATCAGTTCGACGGTACACATCATTACTGAAACACCGGGAACGCAGGCTGGCGCGTATTGCGCGGGTGCAGACTTGTCTGTCACCAATACCGGTTTGCCCGCAGTCGTGGCTCCCGGTGGCGCTATCACCTACACCCAGACCGTCACCAATAACGGGCCTCTCGATGCCGTCAACGCTGTTTTTAGCGAAGCCATCCCCGCGAATACCACCTTTACTTCCATCACCACTCCCGCTGGCTGGACTTGCACCACGCCCGCAGTGGGAAGCACCGGCAACATCAATTGCACCAATCCCAGCGTCCTGAATCTCGCCGCTTCCACCTTTACGGTGGTCGTCAACGTGAACGCCGGCACCATCAATGGCACTCAAATCGCCGACGTCGACAACATCACTTCTGGCACCTCCGACCCCAACTTGGCGAATAACTCCGCTACCGCCCTGACGACCGTCAGCCTCGCCACCGGTGCCGATCTGCTCACCACAATGACTTCTTCGTCGCCAACCACTCTGGCTGGCACCACCGTCACCATGACCGCCATCGTGAAGAACCAGGGCCCCGGCGCTGCGGGCGCATCCAATTTCAGCGAACCCCTCGATCCCAACACCACCTTCGCCTCCATGGTCATACCTCCGGGCTGGACTTGTTCCTTGCCTGCGGTGGGCACCAACGGCACAATTTATTGCAGCGCGAATTCCATCGCCGTCGGCGCGTCCTCCACCTTTGCCGCAGTGCTGAATGTGCCGGGTACCGTCGCCTCCGGAACGACAATTACGGAGACCGGCACGGCATCTTCCGCAACGCCCGATCCAAACCCATCCAACAACGCGGCCTCTGCCTCCACCGTGGTGGCCACAGCAGGTCAGGCCGATCTCGCCGTAACCAGCACCGCCGCACCGACCCTGGTCTCGCCTGGCAACAACATCACCTATACCCAAACCGTAACCAACAACGGTCCGGCCACAGTCACCAACAGCACCGTGACTGCCGTAACCTTTACCGACACGATTCCTGCCAACACCACCCTCGCTCAAGCTTTCGTTCAGCCCGCCGGTTGGACCTGCGTTTCGCCAGCGATCGGCGCCACCGGCACCATCAGTTGCACGCTAAACTCCGGCCAAACGATTGTAAAAGGTGGTACGGTCAGCTTCCCGCTGGTAGTTAAGGTCAACGCCGGACCACTGCCGGCTCCTCCTCCAGCCGGCACGATAATCAGCAACACCGCAAACATAAATAACGCGCCCTGCTCGGCCACTCAGGATCCGAATTGCGCCAACAATTTTTCGACCACCACCGTCACCGTCGCTCTGCCTTCGCAAGCCGACATCAGCATCGTCAAAACAGCGTCGCCTGAGCCGGTGAACCAGGGCACCAACCTTACTTACACACTCAAAGTTACCAATGCCGGTCCAGCCATCGCCCAAGGCGTAGCCGTCAGCGATACGTTGCCCGCGCAGGTTACCTACGCGTCGGCTTCGAGTTCGCAAGGCACTTGTGCCGGGACCACCACCGTTTCCTGCACCATCGGCACGCTCAGCGTCGGAAGCGTGGCCATCGTGACCATCAACGTCACCGCCAACACCTTTAGCTCCGGAACGCTCTCTAGCAATACCGCCACCGTCACCGCGACCACCAGCGACCCCAATTCCGCCAACAACACTTCGACATTTGTTTCCACAATTCAGTCGCCCACGGCCGTCGATCTCGCTTCCTTCCGCGTGTATACGCAAAACGATGGCACCGCGCTGCTTGAGTGGCGGACTCACGAAGAGTCGCGCAACCTCGGCTTCCATCTCTACCGCGAAGATGCCACCGGACGACATCGTGTCGATCCGTCCATCGTAGCTGGTTCCGCCTTACTGCTCCGCGGCTCCAAACCGCAACATGCCGCGAAACTGTACCGCTGGATCGA
>JBAVNY010000664.1:0-2802 GCA_049691535.1 Candidatus Acidiferrum sp. | reverse complement strand
GCTCTACACTCACTGGGAAAATCTCACCACCGCCAACGGCATGCCCGACGAAAAAGTCTTCTGCGTCGCCGTCGATGGCGACCGCATCTGGGCCGGCACAGAAAACGGCCTGGTCCTCATCGAAAATGGAAAAGTCGCCAAGGTCTACAAGCCCGAAGACGGTCTCGCCCACCGCGTCGTCACCGGCGTTGCCGTCGACAAAAAAACGGGCGATGTCTGGCTAGCCACTTTCGGTGGCCTAAGTCGTCTCTCCGGCGGCCAATTCCAGAATTACACCAATCTCACCAGCGGCCTCGCCAACGACATCGTTTACGGCGTCGCCATCCAAGACGAATTCGTCTGGGCCGCCACTACCGCCGGCATCAGCCGCTTCAACACCCGCACCGGCGAATGGACCATCTTCAGCGAAAAAAATGCGCCGCTGCATGAGCCGTGGGCCTACGGCATCGCCGTCGGTGAAGGCAAAGTCTACGCCGCCGTCTGGGGCGGCGGCATGCTGGAGTACGACCTCGCCACTGGAAACTGGAAGCCCTACAACGATCCCGATGGCGAAATGGAAATTGTCCTCTTCCAGAATCAAGGACTGATCCACGACATCGTCAGCAGCGTGGCCTACAACCGCGACACCAAAATGCTCTGGGCCTCCACCTATTTCGGCCTTAGCGGCTACGATGGCCGCAATTGGCACAACTATCTTTCCACCGACAGCGGCCTCGCCTCCGATTTCATCAACGCCGCGCAATCTCGCGGAGACGAAGTCTGGGCCTGCACCGACAAAGGACTCAGCCTGCTCGATTTCAAAACCAACACCTGGGTGACTTACCGTCCCGCCGCCGATACAAAATCTGGCCGTGGCGAAATCCTCATCACCACCCCCGACAAAAAAGTTCGCAAGCTCGATTCCTCCACCACTCTCGCGCACAACTACATTTTGAATATCGCTTTTCAGGGCCAGGACATCTGGGTCGCCACCGCCAAGGGTCTTAGCCACGGTTTTCTTCAATCCACCAAAGAAGGGAAACTCCATGAACGCAACATCGTTAGTCGCTGAACCCGTAACCACAAAGCCGGTTGAACTCGAACCGGCCGTCACCAAAAAGGCCATCGTCGCGCCGCAAGTGCTCAACGAAGCCTATCGCTACGCCAAGCCGTCCTCGTTTTCTCGCGGGCTCCGCCTGGACATCAAGGGCATCACCATCCTGATGATTTCCGGCACCGCCAGCATCGACGAGAACGGCCTCACCGTCCACGAAGGCGATTTCCGCGCGCAAACCTTACGCACCTACTACAACATCAGCAACCTGCTCGCCGCCGAAGGCGCCACCTGGAAAGACGTTGTGCGCACCAGTTGCTACCTGCGAGATATCGAGCGCGACTACGTCCTCTTCAACGAAGTTCGCACCCAGTTTTTCGCCGAGATGGGCTTAGATCCATTGCCAGCATCTACGGGAATCCAAGCGATTCTATGCCGCCCGGATCTCCTGGTCGAAATGGAAGCAATGGCCATCTTCGATTCCAATCGCAAGTAACCGTCGACCGAAATTGCCCCGCGCTGGTCTCCGCCTGTGTAGGTACCGGGCTTTAGCCCGGCACCAGATGGTGGACCAAACGCCGTTCAACAAGGCAGCGAATCGAAAGTTCGCGCTCCACGAAGCTACCAACTCCGCCAAGGAAGGTAATTACCATGAACATCGCAGGCGCAGCAGCCGCAGGTGATCTTTTCAAAATTTGTCCCCACATCAGCCGCGAGTCCCATCCCCTCGAATTCGGCGATACCGAGACCCGCGTCGTCCATGTCGGCCACGTCGTCATCGGCGGCCCGCGACCAGTCGTAATCGCGGGCCCCTGCTCCGTGGAAAGCTACGACCAAACGCTCGAATTGGCGCGCGCCGTCAGAGCCGCAGGCGCCGACATGCTCCGCGGCGGAGCCTTCAAGCCCCGCACCTCGCCACACGATTTCCAAGGCCTGGGCTTCGAAGGCTTAAAAATTCTTCGCGATGTCAGCCGTGAAGTCGGCTTGCCAGTGGTTACCGAGGTCATGGACACCCGCCTCGTCGATCAAGTCGCCGAATATGCCGACATACTACAGATCGGTTCGCGCAACATGCAAAACTACCCGCTGCTCACCGAAGTTGGCCGTCGCGGCAAGCCCGTGCTTCTCAAACGTGGCATGGCCGCCAGTCTTTGCGAGTGGCTCGGCGCCGCCGAATACATTGCCAAGGAAGCAAACTTCGATATCGTGCTCTGCGAGCGCGGCATCAAAGCCTATCCTTCCGGCGAATATTCCCGTTTCATTCTCGACTTGAACGTTATCCCCGCCGTCCGGGCCGCCACCTTTCTTCCCATCATCGTCGATCCTAGTCATGCCACCGGCGTCGCCACCATGGTTGAACCCGCCAGCCGTGCCGCCATCGAATTCGGCAGTCAGGGCTTGATTATCGAAGTCGGCAGCGAACGCGCCGACGCCCCACGTCCCAAGTGCGACGCCGCGCAAGCCATTCGGCCGTCCGTACTCGCTCGTATCGTCGAATTTCTCGAAGCTCGCGAAGAAACTTCTCTCAGGCAGAAAGCCCATGCGGTTTAGCAACACTCTCATCGCGGCATCTGTACTCCTCATCGGCGCCGCGTTCGCTTCCGCGCAGGATTACGAATCGCAGAAGCCCGCGTCTTCGCCTTCGCCCACGACGCCATCTGCGCCGCAACGCTACGCCAACATGCCCGACGAAGCCGTTCCCTATCGCAAGTTCACCAAGCCCTACAAGGAATGGTACGTCGACGAAAATACTCTCGACTACAACGGCG
>JBAVNY010000663.1:0-8595 GCA_049691535.1 Candidatus Acidiferrum sp. | reverse complement strand
CAACATTCCTGGCTACGCGTACTTCGGTCGCGAGCCTTACTCGACTGTCGACCGCATCGAACGCCGTTACGAATTCACCGACAATATTTCCTGGACCCTGGGCCGTCACACCTTCAAGTTCGGTGGTGACTTCAACCTCATCCAGCTGCGTTCCGCCAAGCAGCAGATCTTCCAGCTGGATTTTGGTGGCGACGTGAATTTCGGCGGGCTCCCGGTCTCGGCCTTCGGTCTTCCCAATTCCGTTACGCTGCCGAGCGGCGCTACGCTGGCCATTCCCGGCACCACCGGCTTGCAGTCTTACGGCCTGGGAATTCCTCAGACGTACATTCAGGGCATCGGCACATCGAACCAACCCTTCGACAACATCCCCATCGGCTTCTTCGCGCAAGATACCTGGCGCATTACCCACAAGTTGACGCTGAACTACGGTGTTCGCTACGACGTAGAAATCACGCCGCTGTTCGCGCCCGCTACTGCCATTAACGCCGCTGCGGAAAAGGCGCTGGGCGTAACGGAAGGCATTCCGCGCGATTACAACAACGTCGCTCCGCGCATCGGCATTGCGTGGGATCCTACAGGCGACGGCAAGACCGTGGTCCGCGCGGGCTATGGCTTGTTCTACGATCATCCGTTGCTGGCCATTGCGTTCAACTCCGTCACCGCGGATGGCGGCCGCTCGGTGCAACTGCTCTCTCCCGGGGGAACGCCCTCGGCTTGTGGACTGATCACGCCGGTATGCGGAGGTAATCTCGATTCGCCGAATAATCTGAACGGCTCCTCGATTTTTCAAGGCGTGCTGAACGCCTCGTCGCTGCCCAGTTCACTTCCCAGCATGTTTTACTTGCCCAATCAGCAGCGCTTCGATCCTTTGCAACCCACCTCGCTCTTTGCCAATCAGAATTATCTGACCGCAGGTTTCCCGCTGCCGATTCTTCCCTTCACGCTGCCGGTGGCCCGCAATTTCGTTTTTGGCTATGCGGAACAGGCAAACCTTACCGTCGAGCGCGTCATTGGCGGTACTTGGAAATTCAGCGCCGGCTATCAGTGGACTCGCGGCTTGCATTTGAATCGGCCTGTCGACATCAACTCCACCGATCCCGTCTTGCTGACCAACAACCTGCAATATGCGGATGCCGCTGGGCTCGGCTTCACCAGTCCACTGACCGTCGCGGTCCCAAGTTCGAACGTTGCTCCGACAGCTTCAACGTGCGGCCTCAATGTCACTAGCCTCGCTCCCGGCGCACTTGGCGCATTGTTCGGCTGTCCCGGACCGCTTGCTGCCCTGAACGGAAAATTTGTAGGGACGCCAGCCTTCTTCAATTATTTCCGGCCATCCGGTCCTAACCCATCGTTCGCGGGACTTGTGCCCGGCGGCTATAGCACGCAAGTCGCCCTGGCACACGCAGCGGGTTATCCCGTCGGCTTCGGCGCGCCGGTGCCCTTCAACAGCGTCGACACGCAGCAATCCAGCGGCAGTTCTTCGTATAGCGCGCTGACCATCAACGTGACCAAGCAATTCTCGAAACACTTCCAAATGCTTTCCAGCTACACCTGGTCGCACTCCATCGACGACTCTACCGACTTGCAATCCACGTTGGAGCCGGCCGACAGCCGTTTCCCGTTCTACGAGAAGGCTAATTCCGATAATGACCAGCGCCATCGCTGGGTAACCAGCGGCGTGCTGCAAAGTTCTCCGCACACGTCGGGCATGGGCTTCTTCCAAAGTTTCATGAGCAACTTCACCTTGGCGCCATTGGTTGAAGTTTCTTCCGGCCGTCCGTACAACGTCATCACCGGCGAAGACACGCGACTCGATTTGAGCGCCTCGGAAATTAGGCCGTCGATTGGCGGTCCCACAACTTCTCCGTACATACCGGGCTACACTTTCAGCCTGGCCACTACGTGCCAGACCAACAGCGGCGCGCCCTTTACCGTCGCCGGAATTACACCTCCGTTGGGCTGCATCGGAAATCTCGGCCGCAACAAATTTGTCATGCCAATGTTTTTTCAGTTCGACCTGCGCGTTTCCAAGGGCATAAACCTTGGCGAGCGCTTCCGGCTCGATCTGATTGCCGACGTTTTCAACCTGTTCAACCACACCAACATTTCCGCTGTCAACCAGTTGTGCGATCCTTCGGCGGGAGCCACCTGTTTCGCCGGGCAGCCTTCGGCGGCTTACGACGCGCGTCAGACTCAGTTTGCCCTGCGACTCAACTGGTAATTTCGGAGTAACATTGTTCGGTAACGATAAGGCCCCTGAAGCTCGGGGCCTTATTTATTTTGTACAGAAAATCGTTCAGTGCGCGCTCTTCCAAACGCCTGCAAATGGCGATTTCTCAATTGCTCCGCCTCGCGCACAACATTTTTCGCTGCGTTGCGGTAAAGTGGAAGTTCCTGTTTCCCGTAACGATTCCCGGAGAATGAATGAGCATCTTAGGAATAGCAGCGGCCATCTTTGCAATTGTGCTGATCGGTTTAGTGGTTTGGGTCCTGGTCCAAAATACCCAAGATCAAAAAAAGAATGAGCAACTTGAGTCGCAGATGAATGAACTGCGGCGCGACCTGCTCGGCCTCTCCACCTCGCAAACGCAAAGCTCCACCAAAATGGAAACGATTGCCGGCACCGTTGCCGAGCGACTCGAAGCGGTCACCCAAGCTCTGCAAAGTGGCATCAAGGACTCCGCGCAAACTACGTCGCAGATCACCTCGCAGGCCCAAGTCGCCATGGCCACTGAACTCAAAAACACCCGCGATCAGATCAGTCAGGTGCAGAAACAGCTTGGCGAAGTGCAGCAAGCCGGCCAGCAGATGCATGAAACCGCTGAAAAACTTCAAAACATCCTGGGCGGCACGAAATCTCGCGGCTCATTTGGAGAAGTAGCTCTGGAACGACTACTCGAAGATTGCCTTCCGCCTTCGCAGTACGAAATGCAATACCGTTTTCGCAGCGGCGAAGCCGCCGATGCTGTGCTGAAACTTCGCGACGGAAAAAAGATGGCCATCGACTCGAAGTTTCCGCTTGAGGCTTACCTGCGCCTGACCAGCGAGGGGGAAGAGGCGCGGAGAGCCTTCGTTACCGCAGTTAAGGGGCATGCGGATTCCATTGCGAAAAAGTACATCGTGCCGGAAGAAGGTACGTTGGATGTCGCCTTGATGTTTGTGCCCAGCGAGACCGTCTACTACGAACTACTGATGAGCACTGACGCGAAAGGCCAGGCGCTTGATGCGTACTGCCGCGAACGTCGCATCATGGCCGTTTCGCCCAATACACTTTATGCACACCTTTCGGTGATCGCCATGGGCCTGCGCGGGATGCAGATCGAAGAAAACGCCAAACGTTTGTCCGAGAATCTGACCGGCATGCGTAAACAGATGGACACGTTTTGCGAATATTTTGAAAAAGTCGGCGTCCACCTGAAAAATGCGCAGCAAAGCTTCACCGAGGCGGATAAACGCTTTTCTAAAGTTTCAAACAGCCTCGATAACTTGGTGAGCACTAGCGAGCCGGCGCAGCCCGCAATCGAAGATGTCCAAGGAATTTTGCCTCTTCCACCGGCCACCGCTTCCAAAAGGTCGGCGTAAAGAATCGCAGGGATGAAGATTTTCGTCGGTATGCGCAATCACCGGGATGTCGCAAGAATGTCGGCATGCCGACAGTTTCCACAGACCGCATCATATCAATTTGATAATCACTTCAGAACGCAGAGTTTATTTGTGCAGAAGTGTTCGAACGCAATCATCCCGACAACGGTTCTGCAGCAAAGACGCTGCGTTGCACTGAGCCGCAATAACAGCGATTAGCAATTGAAAAGTGATTAAGGCCGCGGTGCGCTAAGAGGTGCAATCAGCCTGATCGAAATCACGAAATTCCCGCGTTTCTTGCCGACCAACTCGAACTGCGCCACGTTATCCGTCCCGCTGCTCGAAGCCACTCGAACCGTCTCTCCGCCGGTTAGATCTGCCACGTCGGTCGCCAGATTCCGCGCCTCCAGCGTAACCTTCGTCTTAGTCCCCTTCACACGAACCACTACCGTACGATGTTCCCCCGGCGCCAGCGGCGCACTACTCGCTTCCAACTCCAGCGACAAAAACACCACCGTGAACGACCCAGCCGCATGCTCGCCACAACTCACTCGCACTTGCACGGGACCGGGATTGAGATCAACCGGCGGCAGAATCGCCAGATACGCCGGCGACGAAGCCAGCACCAGTGCCGCTGAGCTTCCAATCGTCACCCGACTAGCATCTGCATCGCCGCAAAAACCATGTCCCATCAATTCCAAGCGATCGCTCAGCGATGCGACTCTCGGTGCCAGATCGACCACCAGCGTTCCAGAGGGCGCATCAACGGGCGTCAAAACGGTGGCCGATACCCGACCCGTGCGTCCCTCAATCGACGCGTACAGCGTGCCTGGAGCCAATGGCGGCACAAACATCGCCCGGCCTGTGGTATCCGTCGTTACTTTGTCTCCATCTGATAAAACGACATTGACTCCCGGCGTAAGCCGCCCGTTTACGTCCAGGACCGCCAGCGTAGACCGCTCTCCGGTCACCAACTTGCGTGGAAGCAGTAAGATGCGCGCGCCCGAGGGAGCCGGTGCCGCCGGCTGCTGTGCGAAGTTGCCGCTCGAAAAGCAAACCACTACTCCAATCGCGCAAAGGGTCCGTAAGAGAACTGGAGAGGCTTGGTAGATTGGAGGCATCCTTGGATTGTAGTGGAGATTTCGGCCACACAGAAGCGTGTGCCAGGGTCCTGCCACACCATGTCGGCCTACCCAACAGTCGGGAAACACACCCACCGCAAACAGTGTCGTCCAACCCGCAGATTCGGTTATGCTGACCACCTGTCCGCAAGGACAGTGTGGCGTATCGGCGAGTAATCACTAGGGTGCAGAGCCTTTTCGGCCGTCGCGGCGTCTGCTAGCGTGGACATAAGTGCTGTATTCGTGTGTCTGCGGCGGGGGTGTCGCGCGTGCTCGCAAAAAGCGTGGAAGGAGATGTCGTGGAGATCGTCAGCGGTGGCGTGACGGACGTTGGCCGTGTGCGAACCAACAACGAGGATTCCTTCCGAATACTCGAACCCCTGAACTTATTTATTTTATCCGATGGTATGGGCGGTGAGGCTCATGGTGAAGTAGCCAGCGCTCTGGCCGTGGAAACCATCGCCGAGTATTGCGCGCAACCCAAGGAAGATTCTGGCGTCACCCTGGCGGGCGTTGCCCCGGATAATTGGGGCGCCGATACCAAGCGCCTGCAGAACGCCGTAAGCCAGGCCAATTTCAAAATTTACGACTCAGCACAGAAGAATCCCGAGCAGCGCGGCATGGGCGCCACCCTGACCGCCGCATGGGCCAACGGCAGCAAACTAAGCGTTGCCCACGTGGGCGACAGCAGAGCCTACCTGCTGCGAAATGGGGCATTGCAGCAATTGACCAGCGATCATTCTCTGGTGGCAGAACAAGTCCGCCGCGGCATTTTGACCCCGCAGCAAGCCGAAGAGAGCGAAATGCAAAGCGTGTTGTTACGGGCGCTCGGCGCGCATCCCGAAGTGCAAGTCGACGTGGATGAAACGGAACTTTTCCCACGCGACGTTTTGTTGCTGTGTTCTGACGGTTTGACCCGCATGGTCACCGAGCCGGAAATTGCTGGCACGCTGCAGGCGGAAACGAATCCCGTTTCCGCGGCACAGAAATTGGTAGATTTGGCAAACGAACGTGGTGGCCTTGACAACGTGACGGTAATCGTCGCGCGCGTGCAGGATGAATCCAAAGGTTGGCTCTCCTGGATGCGTCGCGGCTCGGCCAAAAAAGACTAGTTACCTCCGCAGGAGGAGTTGCGCATGGCAAAGCTTAGCCTGATGTTCGAAGACAAGTTGGTGAAGCAGGTGCCCATTGGCGCTCGCCCCGTCACCATTGGCCGTTCTCCCGACAACGATCTCCCGGTCGACAACCTGGCCGTCTCCACCTATCACGCGCGCGTTTATTACGAAGCTGGTCGCCTGGTTGTTGAGGATCTCGAAAGTTTGAATGGCACGTTCGTCAACGATTTGCGGGTTGAGCGCGCCACACTGCATGACGGCGATTCTATCTGGATTGGCAAGCACCACATCAAAGTGGATGCCACCGCCGACACCGCGATTCCCTTAGATACTGGCAGAAAAGCCGTCGCTCCCAAAATTAATGAAACCATGGTGCTGGACACCAAGGCACGCCGCGACATGCTGCAACAAGCGGCAGCTACCGGCGAGCGTTCCCAATTTTCTCCGGGTCGCATCCGCATGGCTACCCTCGTAGTGCTCAACGGCAACGTCAATCAAAAAGAATATCTGCTCACCAATAAACTCACCGTCATCGGCAAGTCGCCCATGGCTACTGTGCGGCTGCGTGGCTGGTTCAAGCCAAAAATGGCGGCACAGATCAATCAGCGCGATGATGGCTACTATCTGGGAACCGGGCATAAGATCCCCACGGTAAACGGTGCGCCCATCGCCGGGCCGGTCCGCCTCAACGATGGCGACCTCATCGAAGTTTGCGGCGTGCGCATGAACTTCATTTTTCGCGAATAGCCTTTTCCCCATGGCCGATTCGCCTGAAGGAGGTTTACAGAATCGCAAGGCATTCCGCCTTCGCGAACTCCTTTCCTCCTGGTGGGATCATCGCGCATCGTTCCTGATCAGCGTTGGCATCACCCTGGCCACCCTCCTCGTTTACATTTTCACCTTCGTCGGCGATCGCAACACTCCGCTCTTCGACTTTCTGAAGCGCTTCGAATACAGCACGCTGGATACCCGCTTCCGCTATCGGCCCGCTCGCTACACGCCATCCGACCCGCGCATTGTGGTCGTGGCAATTGACCAGCGTTCCCAGGAAGTTTTGGGCAAGTGGCCATTTTCCCGCAAGTATTTTGGGGAGATGCTCGACGCGCTTCGCGAGGATGGTGCAAAGGTCGTCTCGTTCGACATTACCTTCGACAAGCCTGATCAAAGTTCCGCTCCGATTCGCGCGCTGTGGGCCAAGCTTCAGCAAGATCAGCAGTCCGGCTCTCCACTGGATCCGAAATTGGAGGCGCAAGTCCGTGAATTGGCCCGCGAATTCGATGCCGACGCGCAATTTGCCGCTGCGCTTCGCCGCTTCGGCCCGGTCGTCCTCGGCAATTTCTATCTTCCGTCACAGGAAGCGCAAGGCATCGACGGCGCTGCGCTCGATAAGTACTCCGAAATGGTTCAGTGGTATTCCCTGAATCGCAACGCCATCGTTCCGGCCACCGGCAAAGCAGATTTCCATTCGTTGCTGCAGAGTTACCAGTTCGAAGACACTCTTTACTCCGCCACCATCGCCAACATTCCGGAACTCGCTCCACCCGACAACGACGAAAACACCTCTGTCGGCTTTTTCAATATTTCTTCCGACGCCGATGGTGTTCTGCGTCGCGGCCTTCTCGTTCTTCCTTTCGGACGTTCGAAAAATCCAGATGACTACGATCTCTACGGTTCGCTCGAAGTACAAACCCTTCGCCTCTATTTGGGCCTGAAATCGGAACAAATCACCGTTAACTACGGGCCCGCAGGAATTGCTTCCCTTCAATTCGCCGATAAGCTGACAGTAAGGCCGGATTACTTAGGGCGCGTCATCATTAACTATCGCGGCCCCGGCGGCACGTTTCCTTACTATTCGCTAGCCGACGTGGTGCGCCACAAATTCCCTCCGGGCTCCTTCAAAGACAAAATCGTCCTGGTAGGAGCTTCCGCTACCGGCATCGGCGATCTGCGCACACCGCCCTATGGCGGAATTAATTATCCCGGGCTCGAAGTTCACGCCAACGTCATCGACAACATGCTGAACAATGGATTTCTGATTCGTGGCGTGCACCAGGAACTCTTTGACCTGATTCTGATTTTTCTGTTCGGCATGCCCCTCGGCTTCGTCCTGGCTCTGGTTTCTCCGCGCTGGATGTGGTTTGGCCTGGCCTTATTGATTCCCTTCGCAGCGATGGTGTACCTGGCATTCCTACGCGGCTGGTGGCTCAACTTCACTTTGCCTGCTTTCGCGCTGACTGCCAACGTCATGCTGGTCTCGCTGTATCGCGCCCTGGTGGAAGAAAAGGAAAAGCGCAAGGTGCGCACCGCCTTCGGACAATATCTAAGTCCTGAAGTCATCCGCCGGCTGCTATTCAATCCAAAACTGGTCGAACCGCGCAAGACCGAAATCACCGTAATGTTCAGCGACATCCGCGGATTCACCACCATTTCCGAGAAACTCGATGCACAGGAATTGGCCCTGTTCCTGAACAGCTATCTCTCCGACATGACCAAAATCGTTTTCAGCACTCAGGGCACGCTCGACAAATATATCGGCGATGCGGTGATGGCTTTCTGGGGTGCGCCATACGAAGAACCGGGCCACGCCATTCAGGCTTGCCTTGCTTCGTTGGCCATGATGCGCCGCGTGCAGGAGTTGCAACAAAAGTGGCACGCCGAGGGCAAGCCCAAGTTGGACATCGGCATTGGTCTGAATTCCGGCGTTGCCAGCGTGGGCAACATGGGCTCGATTTTGCGTTACGGCTACACGGCGCTGGGCGACGCAGTGAACCTCTCCT
>JBAVNY010000662.1:0-1690 GCA_049691535.1 Candidatus Acidiferrum sp. | reverse complement strand
CTTCTTGTGAGACGTTGGTTGCGTTGGCTCCCTTGCGCTTTGCCACTGTCAGCGTGACCGCCGGATATGTCGCTCCCGGGCCGTTTGCAGCTCCTCCAGTTCCGAAATAGACATAATCCGTGGGTTCTTCCGGACCGTCTGTTACTGAGGCCACATCCCCGAGATACACCGGGCGGCCACTCTGGACGGCGACCACGATCTTTCGCGCTTCCTCCGGGTTGTGGAGGAAACTTCCAGCTTCCACCGCGAATTCCTGGTTGCCCTCGGCAAACGATCCTGCCTCCAGGCGTTGGTTGCCGGTTTGGAGTGCCCGCGCAATCGCAAGGGGGCTCACGTGATAGGCCGCCAACCTCTGCGTATCCAGCGTGATCCTCAGTTCGCGCTTCTGTCCTCCAAGCAGTGCGGTCTCCGAGACATTTACTACTTGCTTTACGCTCTGTTGCGCTTCCGCTGCGATTCGCCGCAGAGCCGCCCCATCGTAGTTCTTTCCCCAGAAGGTCATCGCCAATACCGGAACATCGTCAATCGAACGGGCCTTGATCAGCGGCTGGCTCGCGCCCTGCGGAATACGGTCAAAGTTTGAAAACAGCTTGTTGTAGGTGCGGACAATCGCATCCTCTTCTTTACTCCCGACATAAAAACGCACAATCACCAGTGCGCCGCCCGGCTGGCTGGTGGAATACAAGTATTCGACACCAGGAACTTCGTTGAGCAGGCGTTCCATGGGAATGGTTACGCGCTGCTCAACCTCTTCTGCCGACGCTCCTGGCATGCTCACAAACACATCCAGCATCGGTACGACGATTTGCGGTTCTTCCTCGCGAGGCGTCTGCCAGATGCTGAACAGTCCTAACAATAATGCAGCCACGATGACGAGCGGCGTGAGTGGGGAATCGATAAACGCGTGCGCGATTTTTCCTGCCAGCCCTCGCTTCACGAATGCTTCTCCCCGCCCGTTGGCGATGTGGCAACGTTCTTTCCATCCAATTCCCGGCTCCCAGGATTCAGCACCACGACTTCTCCGTCATTCAGTCCTGACAACACCTCAACCTGATTGCCTGTACTTTTTCCCAGCGTGACGACGCGCCAGTGGATCAGGCCCGCCCCGTCCACGACATAAATCCCGCGCAATTGGCCGCGGCTCACCAGCGTCTCGGTCGGCAACACGAGGGTCCGCTTCTCTCCTTGCGCAAAGTATGCTCGCCCGAACATGCCGGACTGAACTCCAGACTCTTTGGGCAAGTCCACGCGCACCTTCAATGTGTGCGATGTCGGATCTGCCCCTGCCTCAATCTCGGCCACCTTTCCTGACAGAGACTTCGCTGGCAATGCATCCAACTGCACTCGCGCCAAGGTATTCTTTTTCACGGCTGCGAGGGCTTCCGCAGGTAGCGTGGCCTCCAGTTGGTAGCGCGAAGTGTCCTCGACCACGAACAGCGGCATTCCTGGCGAGACTAATGAGCCTGGTTCTACCGATCTACGAATCACTCGCCCGTCAAACGGCGCCACTACCCGCGCGTAACTCGCCACGCTTTCAGCTGCATGAGCTTCCGACTCGGCTTGTGTCACACCTGCTTCCGACTGGCTTAACGCTGCCTTTGCTTGTTCGAGATTCGCTTGCGCCGCCTCCTGCTTAGCCGCAACCTCGTCGAACTCCTGGGGACTCACCGACCTCTGCTCTTTCAGGTAG
>JBAVNY010000661.1:0-1783 GCA_049691535.1 Candidatus Acidiferrum sp. | reverse complement strand
GTAGCGCCCATGCGAGCAGATAACATGGTAATTTCATGCGTGCCTCCTTGATTCTGTTCTGGTTCCCGTTCCCAAGAAGTTCAATTAATGGCGGCTTGCGTTAATGCTCGAAATAGGGCGCGGGAATTGGCGTCTTCGTCCATCGAGCGTTCTGGATGCCACTGCACGGCCAGCACAAAATGATCTGGGGAGGTTCCTTCCAAAGCCTCGACAATTCCATCCTGGGGACATCTCGCAACTACGCGCAAGCCGTCGCCGATTAAATCTGCCGATTGGTGATGGCTGGAATTTACGGGCAGATTGATGTTGTCAACAATGTGGCGGAGCCTCGATTCCGGTTCTACCTCGATCGAATGTGCTACGGGCACCTTACGGCCCGCGGCGTGATTGACCGGGGACTCGATGTGTTGAAGCAAACTCCCGCTGCGATAAACGTTCAGAATCTGAAGGCCATAGCAGATGCCGAGAATCGGTTTCCGCATGTTGTAAGCGTCTTGTAACAGCAATTCGTCGACGGTGTCGCGCTTGGCGTCGGCGTCTTCGGTTTTGGGATGCCGTGGCGCATCATACTTCGCCGGATCGACGTCTGCTCCGCTCCCAGGCAGAACCACCGCGTCGCACCTTTCGATCAGCTTCATAACTTCTTCGGGAGTCTGGTCGAGCGGAATTCTGACCGGATGGCCTCCTCCGATCTCGATCGCGCGTTCATATTGCGGAATGGCGCGCTCAGCGTACTCAAGGTCCGTTGAATGAGGCATCGGGATGGCGATTCGGGGAATTCTCATAGAGTGCCGCTACTCGCAGTTCTTTCGATCGCAGCGAGCGTTCTGTTCTGCCGGTAGTGGCGGATTTCCATTGCAGTGGCTGAAACCAGCACGATACATCCGGTGATAGCAGCTGCGGGCGCAGCGATATGCCGGTAGGCAAAAGCCATGTTGGGGTGAACTCCACGCAAGCGGGCACCTACGACGATTCCGAGAATTCCGAGAAATAGACTGACGGCGAAGGAGAATGCCGTAAGAATGAAGGTCACGAGCAGAACGCGTGGAACAATCCAGAACCAGCGGGGACGGTGGGCGCGTTTTTGGGCAGTCGACGGCATTTGTATCTAAAGTACAACATTCTTTCGCCCGTTGGGGCTTGCGGTGTCCCCACTCTTTGAACCTGGGACAGCAAAAACCTAATGAACCACAAAGGACACGAAGTATCACGAAGGTTTAGTCCTCATCGGGATTCCTTTGTGTACCTTCGTGTCCTTCGTGGTTGAGTTCGGTAAACTGACTCCCTCGCTTCGGTGATAAGTATCTCTGACATACGCTAGAATGTTGCCTATGTCGCAAGTTGCGTCCGCTATTACTCGGGCCCCTGCTGAAGTTGTCCGCCAATCACCTGATTCGCAGGCTCCAAATGGAATCTGCTATGCGGTTTCTGGAGAAGTCTCGGTACCGTCCACCGATCTGGAAAAAATGGTTTCTGCCGTGCCTGACTCTTTGGCGGCGGCTTTACAAGGTACGGCCTATTACTTTGTGCCTCTCACCGTGAATCAGGGCGACGAAACTGTGATTGCGGATCGCTATGATGTGGCGCTCAGCGACAATGCCGTCTGCCATCGCAATCTGGAGTTGGGGAATTCGCACTGCGTCTTTATCTCGACCCGCCTGATGGACGACAAGTTTTCCGTGGCCTTCGAGTTCTATATCAATGTGGGCCATGCGGTAGTCGAGAAGGCGGGGGTTTCGCGGGAGTTCGCGGACTTGGTTTGGAAGCAGGCGGAATCCAAGGT
>JBAVNY010000660.1:0-3884 GCA_049691535.1 Candidatus Acidiferrum sp. | reverse complement strand
CCGTGCGGATGTTCGGTGTTAGGCAAGAGGCGGAAAAGATCGACAACGTTGACGAAGCGGATTTTCAGGTCCGGAAAATGCTGTTTGAGAATAGCGACGGCGGCGAGCGATTCCATGGTGGCGATATCGCCAGCGCAGGCGACGACGACATCGGGTTCGGTGTCATCGTCGGTGGAAGCCCAATCCCAAATGCCAATGCCTTTGGTGCAGTGGGTGACGGCGTCGGGCATGGAGAGATACTGAAGATGATCCTGTTTGTCAGCAACGATGACGTTGATGTAATCGCGGGAGCGCAGGCAATGATCGGTGACGCTGAGAAGGCAATTGGCGTCGGGGGGAAGGTAGATGCGAGTGACGGCGGGACTCTTGTTGGTGACGACGTCGAGGAAGCCAGGGTCCTGGTGAGTGAAGCCGTTGTGATCCTGACGCCAGACGAGCGAAGTAATTAAGAGATTGATAGAAGGAACGGGAGCGCGCCAGTCGAGTTCCTTTTTTGATTTCTCGAGCCACTTGGCATGTTGATTGAACATGGAATCGATGATGTGGACGAAGGCTTCGTAGGTGGAGAAGAAGCCGTGGCGGCCGGTGAGGACGTAGCCTTCGAACCAACCTTCGAGGGTGTGTTCGCTGAGCATTTCCATGACGCGGCCGGCGACGTCGAGCTCGCCGCCATCGGCATCTTCGGGCTTGAATTCGGCGAGCCAGGTTTTCTTGGAGGCGGCGTAGATGGCGGTGAGTTTGTTGGAGGCAGTTTCATCGGGGCCAAAGACGCGGAAGGACTGCATATTGCGGCGCATCACCTCGGCTAGGAAGTGGCCGAGGATGTCGGTGGGCGGAGCGTAAGCGGCGCCTGGAGATTTCACGTCGAAGGCGTAATCGCGGAAGTCGGGGAGGTCGAGATCTTTGCGGAGGAGACCGCCATTGGCGTGAGGATTGGCGGAGATGCGACGCGAACCGGAGGGTGCGAGTTCTTGGAGCTTGGGGATAAATGTGCCGTTGGCGTCGAAAAGTTCTTCGGGCTTGTAGCTGCGGAGCCAATCTTCGACGAGGCGCAAGCTGTGCGGATTGGTTTGCGGATCGAGGATGGGAACTTGATGCGCGCGCCAGAAGTCTTCGACCTTGTGGCCGTCGACTTCTTTGGGGCCGGTCCAACCTTTGGGAGAGCGAAGAACGACCATGGGCCAGAGGGGGCGAGTGGGGTCGTTTTGCGAACGAGCGTGCTGCTGGATGGAGCGAATGTCGAGAATGCATTGCTCGAGAGTGGCAGCCATTTTCTGATGCATGACGGCGGGATCGTGACCTTCGACGAAGTAGGGTTTGTGGCCGTAGCCGATGAGAAGAGATTCGAGTTCATCGTGAGGGATGCGGGCGAGGACGGTGGGATTGGCGATCTTGTATCCGTTGAGATGGAGCACGGGAAGGACGGCGCCATCGCGAATGGGATTGAGGAATTTGTTGGAATGCCAGGAAGTAGCGAGCGGGCCGGTCTCGGATTCACCATCGCCTATGCAGACGGTGACGATGAGATCGGGATTGTCGAATGCGGCGCCGTAGCCGTGCGAGAGGGAATAGCCGAGTTCGCCACCTTCGTGAATGGAGCCGGGAGTTTCGGGAGTGCAGTGAGAACCAATGCCGCCGGGGAAAGAAAACTGGCGGAAGAATTTCAGCATGCCAGCTTCGTCGCGACTTTTGTCGGGATAGATTTCGGAGTAGTAGCCCTCGAGATAGGAATTGGAGAGGGTCGCGGGAGCACCGTGGCCGGGGCCGGAGACGTAGAGGACATTGAGGTCGTATTTCTTGATGAGGCGATTGAGATGGACCCAGATGAAGGATTGTCCTGGATCAGAACCCCAGTGGCCGAGGAGACGATTCTTGATGTGCTGAGGCTGGAGGGGTTCGCGGAGGAGCGGGTTGGCACGAAGATAGATCATGCCGGCAGAAAGATAGTTGCAGGCGCGCCAGTAGGCGTCCATTTTGGTGAGTTCGTCGTGCGAGAGCGGGGAGAGAAGTTCGGTAGAAGTGGTAGCCATGATGTGTGTACTCCAACGACCTTACAGGTCATTCGATGATGGGCGGGACCGGGTGGGTGCAGAACTTAAAGAGTAAACGTTTGGAAGGGAAAAGGCACCTGGAGTGTTGTTAAAGAAGTGTGACGACGAAGGTGGGGGTTCTGGAGAAGTGTTGGCGTGTCACGGGCGTTGTACAAACCTGATGGTTATTCGCGGACGACGGAGACTTTGGCTGAGGGGACTTCGAGGCGGATTAGTTTGTGGTTGGAGTCGAGGTAGAGGATGACTTCGATGTCGGACGTGGTGACTTTGAGGCCTTCGTAGGATTTGCCTTCGGCGGTGACGGCGCCGGCCCAGTCGACGGAAATGGTGCCAGGAGTGAGTTCCTGAGGGATGAGGACAGGGAAGGATTGGGTGCCGCGGCGGGTCCAGTCGTAGGCGCGGGCGAGCACAATGTATTGATGGTAGAGATTATTGTCGAGAACGACGATGCGTGGCGTGCCAAAGGAGTTTTCTTGGTCGAAGGGATGAGCGCCCTGCATTTGGAGAGTGGTTTTGGCGGTGCCGTTGACGAAGGTGACGTGGGCACTGTTGGTTTTGTCGGCTTGAGCGATCCAATCGTAAGAAACGGGCGAGCCATCGGGATTGAGAATCAGCGTTCCGGTGACTACGGTGGATTTCCCGTCAGGAGTTTGCAGAGAGCTTTTGCCTTTGGCGGTCCAAGTGGCGCCGGTGGGCTCGATGGAGAATTCTTCGCGGCCAACGGATTTGCCGTCGAGGAGGATGTTGAGTTTGCCTTTGTCGGGGGAGAAGACGGAGTTGGATTTATCGGCGGCGTGGGTGGTGAAGGTGAGTCCCTCAGGGGCTAAAGCCCCGATTAGGCGGGAGATGAACGGCACGGCTGAAGCCGTGCCCCTACATTGGTGCAATAGGGCGGGGCGGTAATTGGAAGTGGGGATTTGCGACACAATTGCGGTGAGGGTAAGGAGCATGATGGCGAGAGTGTAGTAGGAGCGGATGGAGAATTTGGACGGCATCAAGTGTTCCCCCTCAGGGCTGCGGATTTTCTACGGCTAAGTGAGCTTCAGGATCAGTAGTGCGCGGACCGGCGATGCCGCGACGAAGAATTTCGGCAACGACGGCTGCGGAGTCGCCACCACTTTCAACGCGAAAATCGGCGAGTTGATAGGACACGATGCGCTGGGCATGGAGCGCGCGGAAACTGGCTTCATCACGGAAGAGCGGGCGTCCGGTCATGGTCATGCAGCGGGAGAGAAGGATGTCGATGGGAGCATCGAGCCAGATCACGGGAACGCCGGAGTTGCGGAGAAATTCGGGAGCGCCGGGCTGAGCGTAGGTGCCACCACCGAGCGCGACGACGGTGGGCTCTTTGAGTTCGACGGCGCGGCCAAGAGCGGCGCGAAGCTGATCGGCCTCGAGTTGGCGGAATTCGGGCTCGCCGTGACGTTCAAAGAACTGAGGAATGGTGATGCCAGCAGCGGCTTCGATGCGTTCATCGAGATCGACGAAGTGCCAGCCAAGCTGACGAGCTAAACGAGCGCCCACGGTGCTCTTGCCAGAGCCCATAAAACCAGCGAGACAGACAAGAGGAATGCGAGGCTGCGCGATGCGAGCGATGTTAGGTGAATTCACAATCCCGGAGAGCGCGAACTAATTGCGCTTCAGAATTCGAATTGTACCACTGTAGGAGGAGAGTTCGACTTTGGCCAACCCTTGGCCGACAGTGCCGAAAAGACTGTGTGCGAA
Source organism: Candidatus Acidiferrum sp. (assembly GCA_049691535.1). Taxonomy (GTDB): domain Bacteria; phylum Acidobacteriota; class Terriglobia; order Acidiferrales; family UBA7541; genus Acidiferrum. Next base: position 108 of record JBAVNY010000660.1, on the reverse strand, counting down.
TTTCTGGGTGCTATGGCGGCTAGCGTGGGTGTCAGGCTTAACGAATTCGGCGGCCTGATTATCGACGCTGCCGAGATTGGTATGGGCGTTCAGGTCAAAGGAATTGCT
>JBAVNY010000659.1:0-6697 GCA_049691535.1 Candidatus Acidiferrum sp. | reverse complement strand
TCTCTACATCGGCATGGACCATTTCGCCAAGGAAAACGACGAACTGGCAGTCTCGCAGCGCAATCGCACTTTGCACCGCAATTTTCAGGGTTACACCACCAAGGCAGGCGCCGATCTCTACGGTATGGGCATCACCGCCATCAGCGGCATTCAGGATTGCTACGCGCAAAATCATCGCGACATCCCGTCATGGGAAAAGGCCGTCAACGATCGCGGCGTCGCCACCATGCGCGGCTATCACCTCTCACAAGACGATATTCTTCGTCGCGAAGTCATCAGCCGCCTGCTCTGCCACACCGTCATCGTCAAAGATGAAATCTCCAAGAAGTTCGCCATCGATTTCGACGAATATTTCGCTCCAGAACTCGAGCAACTTAAAATGCCGCAAGAAGATGGGCTGGTTGTTGTGAACGACACGGAAATTCGTACCGCGTGGCTGGGTAGAATTTTTATCCGCAATCTCGCCATGGTCTTTGACCCGTATCTTGAAAAACAGCAACTCTCCGCACGTCCGCTGTTTTCGAAGACCCTGTAGGCACGGGCGATCATGGCAAATAATGTTCAGGCTCTGGTCGTCGGGGCGGGCATTTCCGGCCTCAGCACCGCTTTTAATCTGCAGAAATCCGGCATCGACACACTGCTTATCGAATCGGCTCCGCGTCCTGGCGGCGTTATCAAGTCCGTCAAGCGCGATGGCTATTTGGTCGAATGCGGCCCGCAAAGTTTTAGCGGCAATGGCTACGTCACCGCGCTCTGCGAAGATCTGGGCATTCTCGAAGAACGTGTAATTGCTGATTCTCGCGCGCCCCGCTACGTGCTTATCGATGGCAAATTGCAGTTGGTGCCTATGAGCCCGCCTTCCCTGCTGTTTTCTTCGCTCATGGGTGGCGGCACGCGTACCGCTATCCTGCGCGATATTGTGGGCAAGAGTCAGGCGCCGGAGCCCGACGAGTCGGTCGCCAATTTTATTCGCCGGAAATATTCCGCAACGCTTCTCGATCGCCTGGTTGGCCCGTTTGTCTCCGGCATCTATGCCGGAGATCCCGAAAAATTAAGCCTGCGCGCCGCCTTCCCGATCCTTTATCAAGCCGAAAAGGCTTCTGGCAGCATTCTTCGCGGCATCTTCAGAGTGATGAAGTCCAGAAAAGCCGCAGCGCCCCCGGGTCGCAAGGAACGCGCCACTCTCCAAACCTTCCGTGAAGGCAACGAGACTTTGGTGCGTGCACTAGCTGGAAAACTCGGCGACAAGTTGCGCTGCGGCACGCAAATCACCTCAATCCAACATCTCGAGCCGCAACACGACGTGAACGCGCCTCGCTTCCGTGTGACCCTGAACAATCCTCACGGCTCCGAAATTCTCAACGTTGCACGATTGATCCTCGCCGTTCCTACGGACGTTGCGGCAAAGCTGCTCGCCGGCGTCGATTCGCAATTTCAGTCCAACCTCGCCACTGTCGATTATTCTGGCGTGGCCGTCGTTTCGCTGGGCTATCGCAACGAAGATCTAGGTCATCCGGCCGATGGATTTGGTTTTCTCGTGCCGCGCTCTTCGAAGCTAACTATTCTCGGCACCGTCTGGAATTCTTCGCTCTTCCCCGGCCGCGCGCCAGAAGGTCACACCTTGCTCACGAACTTCGTGGGTGGCGCCACCAACCCCAGCGCCGTCCGCCAATCGGAATCTGACCTGGTTGCGCAAGCTCACCGTGAACTAGCTCCGCTGATGGACGTGCGCAAAGAACCGGTATTTTCAAACGTGACCATCTGGCCCCGCGCCATTCCTCAATATAATTTGGGACACACCGCCCGACTGGCCGCCTTGGAATCCACCCGCGCGAAATATCCCGGCTTGTGGTTTGCAGGAAATTATCTGGCTGGTCCTGCCGTCGGCACCTGCGTGGAACAAGCCGCAAAAGTAGCCGATGAAGTGCGCGTCAGCTCTGCCAACTAGCTAAGTCTTGCCACGGTGCCGGTGCGCCAAACGAATCTCCCGCCGCTTCGCCGCATCTCTCCAGCGTCGCCGTTCTTCCGCCGTCTTCAGAATCAGTGGCGGCACGGCCTTGGGCAGTCGCGTATGTTCATCAATCGCCACAAACGTGACGTACGCCGTCGTCGTCTGCTTGCGTTCTCCGGTCAATAGATTTTCCGAATACACTTCCACGCCCACTTCCAGCGAAGTGTTAAACACGCGATTGACATGCGACTTCAGCATCACGATTTCGCCCAGGCTCACCGAGTTTCGAAAATCGATGTGATCCACGGACGCGGTCACCACGTAGCTGTTCGAATGTCGACTCGCTGCCATGGCCGCCACAATATCCACCATGTGCATCACATGCCCGCCCAGCAATTTCCCCAACGCATTGGTCTCCGCCGGCAAGACCACTTCCGCCATTTCCGACGCCGAGGCCCTCACCGGCTTTCCCCGCAATTTCTCCAACACCGCCCGGCTCTCACTTTTCTTCCCGACCTTTTTCATCGCGCCCCTTCTCGACTCCGCTGGTTCGCTCTATCTTCTAGCCACACGTATAATACGAGAGACTACTATGACCGACCAAAAGAAAACCCGTCGCGAAAAGCTCGAACAGTTCCTCGCGCAAAATCCAAATGACGCTTTCTCCCGTTATGGCTTGGCAATAGAGTGCATCCGCGAAGAAGATCGCGCCGCCGCCGACAAACATTTCCGCACGCTACTCGACAATCATGTCGACTACGTACCAAGCTATCTCATGTATGCCCAAATGCTGGTCCAACAAGAACGCATCCCCGAAGCGAAGTCCGTCCTCACCACCGGAATCGATGCCGCCACACGTCAAATGAATCAGCATGCGCGATCCGAACTGGAAGCCTTGCTCGCTGAGATTTCTCCCACTTCCTAACCCAAGTCGCTAAGCAATCCAATCAACCAGTGGCGCGATTCACCAGTTTGCCCATGCTATAGTTCCACGCCGGAGGCCCACCCAAGTTGCATCCGGTTCTCGATGAAGTCGACTACGCCCGCACCAAACGTCTCATCTGGTCACTCGGCGCCGCAGGATTTTTAATTCAAATGCTTTGCGCCGGTCGCTACGGCTATTTTCGCGACGAACTCTACTACATCGCCGCCAGCGACCATCTGGCCTTCGGTTACGTCGATTTCGCTCCACTTATCGCCTGGCTGACGCGCGCCTTCCGCTTCGTCTTTGGCGACACGCTGCATGCCATTCGCCTTCTCCCCGCCCTGGCGTTCGGCGCGGAAATTGTTCTTACCGGCTACATCACGTTGCAACTCAATGGCAAACGCTGGGCCATTTTCCTGGCTTGTATCTCCACCATGCTGGCGCCCACCATCCTCGGCAATGGCACACGCCTGGCCATGAATCCCATCGAGCCACTTTTCTGGATGGGCTGCATCTACGTTTTACTTCTCGCCATCAACCGTGATGATCCAAAGCTCCTGCTCTGGTGCGGACTCTTGCTCGGTTTCGGATTGTTGAATAAGCACTCTACGATTTTTTTCTTGGACTCGCTCGTTCTCGCGTTGCTTCTCGTGCCGGAACGCCGCTTCTTACGCACCAAATGGTTCTGGCTCGCCGCAGTTATCGCCTTTCTAATCGCGCTACCCAATGTCGTTTGGGAATACGCGCATCATTTCCCCACTCTCGAAGATCTTCGCAACGTCAAGGCGACTCACAAGAACATCGAGCTTCCTCCACTTCCGTTCCTCAAACAGCAGGTCATGATGCTTAATCCCATCACCGATCTCGTCTGGCTTGTTGGCTTGGGCTTTCTCCTCTTTAACCGCAGCGCCAAGCCCTATCGCGTGTTGGCCTATACCTACCTCATTTTTCTGGCGGCGATGTTGTACATGAAGGGCAAGGATTATTACCTGGCGCCAATCTATCCGATGCTCTTCGCCGCTGGCGGCGTCTTTTGGGAGCAATTGGTCGCCGCACGACCGCGCTTTCGCTGGCTACTTTATGCTTTACCCGCGGTCGTAATTGTTATGTGCTTGATCTCCGCTCCGCTCGCCCTTCCCATCCTTCCTCCTGAGAAAATTGGTCCGTACATGGAAGCGCTCGGCATGAAAATGTCGCGCACAGAAACTTCCATGAGCGGACTTCTTCCGCAACATTTCGGAGATCAGTTTGGTTGGGAAGAAATGGTGGCAACAGTGGCGCAGTTGTACAACAACATGCCTCCAGAGCAACGCGCAAAGACCGCTATCCTAGCGGGCAATTACGGTGAAGCCGGCGCCATCGATTTCTTCGGCCCGCGCTATGGCTTGCCCAAATCCATTTCTGCCCATCAGAATTATTACTATTGGGGGCCGCGCGCTTACACCGGCGAGAGCGTCATTCTCCTCGAGTGGAAACTGGAATCTGCACAACGTTGGTGCGGCAGCGTGGAAAAAGGTCCGCACAACGACCCGTACTGGGGCATGGGCTGGGAACGCTACGACATTCTCGTCTGCCACAATCTGAAAATGCCACTTACCGAAGCGTGGCCCCACTTCAAAGTCTGGAATTGAGGCGGGAGAGGTGGCGCAGCACTCTTCAGTTCAACACAAAAATCGAAAGGCTCTCCGCCGGCAGATGTACGCGAAGGTCTTGACCAGCCATATCGGCGGTCGCCGCTCCAAAAATCCTTAACGTGCTCGCGGTTCCCTGCCCCGGCGTGTCCTTCAGTGGAATCGTCAACTCGCGCTCGCTGGCACCATTGTGAAACGCCACCACCACTCGTTCGTCTTCCGATTCCCTGACAAACACATACGACGCATCGTCCGAAAACAAATGCGACAATTTTCCTCCGCGCAACGCCGCGTGCTCTCGTCGCACCCGCAGCAATTCCTGAACATACCTGAACGTCTCCTGTTGCTCCGGCGTTCTACCCTCACTCGTGAACGCATTTTGCCTGTCCCCTATCCAACCCCCGGGGAAATCGTGCCGGTTTTCCGGATCGCCGCCGCCCGTCAATCCAATTTCGTCTCCGTAATACAACTCCGGAACTCCGCGCATTGACAGCGTCAATCCAAACGCAAGTTTCTCCTTCGCCGCGCTAGCCCCCTCCAAGCTCGCAAAACGCGGCACATCGTGATTCGCAAAGAACGGCACCAGCAACTCAGGATGCGGATACAACGAATCCTGCCGCACAATATTTGCGATGCGCCCCACCGGCGCCTTCTTCGTCAAAACGTCGCGAATCGTAAAGAACATCGGAAAATCGAAAACTGTAGTGAGTCCCGTATCGATTCCGTCCCACCCTTTTCTTCCACCCACAAAAAACGAAGTCACCGTGGGATCGGGATGAAATATTTCTCCAATCGTCGACAACCGTGGATACAATCTTCGCAGCCCAGCGTGCCACTCCGCCCAAAACTGCCTGCCGACATACGGAAACGTATCCACTCGATAGCCGTCGAGCCCCGAGGCCTCCGCCCACCAGATACTGTTCTGGATCAGGTATTGCACCACCACCGGATTCTCCGTATTCAAATCCGGCAGCTTCCCGAAGAACCAGCCTTCCGTCAGATTCCGGCGATATCTCAGCGGTGTGTGCGGATCAACCAGTGCCTCAAATGGATCGTGTTGCCCCGCCGTATTCGAGCCGCCGTAAAAGCTTCCCTTCAAGGGCGAAAACGAATCGATATGCGCGCTTTCGGTACCGTGAAACCAGTCCGGCAGCGGCGGATTCTTCACCCACGGATTCAGCGGCCCCACGTGATTCGGCACCGCATCGAAAAACACTTTCATGTGCTGCTGATGCGCAGCCCGCACCAACGATTGGTAATCCTCCAGCGTCCCAAGATGCGGGTCAACCGCATACAAATCCACCGCGCCGTACCCGTGATAATCCTGCGTGGCGCCATTCTTCACGATCGGCGTCAGCCAAACTGTCGTCACTCCCAAATCTTTCAAGTAGCCCAGGTGCTGTTCCACGCCACGCAAATCTCCGCCATGCCACGCACGCGACTTGCTTCGATCCGAAGATCCAGGAAATTCGCTGGGCTCATCGTTTGTCGGATCGCCATCCGCAAAGCGGTCCGGCATGATCAGATAAATCACGTCGTCCAACGAGATCCCCTGATTTCTTCCCAGAATCTGTTTCCGCGCAACAATTGGCAGCTCAAATGACGTTTGCCCGCGAGGCGTTGTAATCCGGCATACCCCCGTCCCGGATTTAAGTCCCGCTCCGAGCTTCAGCCACACAAATAAATAGTTGCCGCCTCCCGTCGCTTCCGTGCGGCTCACTGAAACTTCCTGAAGATTGCAACTGACGTGCGTCGCGCCCAGGTTCTTCCCACTCAACAGCAGCATCACATCCGGCGTGAGCCCCGCCCACCAATTCGGCGGCTCCACTTTGGTCACTACCGGCGCGTCAGGGTTAGGCTTTTCCTGCGCGGCGCTCGATGGCGCCTCAACGAAGATCAGTCCTGTCAAGATGACAGCCGCCAACAACGTCTTCCAGAAAGGCCCGGTGCTTTTCAAATCCATTTTTGCCATGAGAATATCCCCGCGAGCTTAACAGACTTCGCGTAAAGAAAAGGAGGCAGGACATGACATCACTACTACCTAGAACGGTGTCAAATCTCATTGACTCGATTCCCGGCCCACCCTACCATCATCTGCACCCGAACCGCTTCATTACTGGCAATTTTACGAATCGCAGTCCATTTCAAAAGGAAGGCAACACCACGATGCGAAAAGCCCTGCTTTCATCT